>BDTD01000012.1 GCA_002897635.1 bacterium BMS3Abin11
TCCTGTCCATTAGAGTATTTGGAGCGAGTTATATGTGCAGTTTCTCAACCCATTATTCATTGTTGATCCAAAACTGCACTGATACGAAAAGCAGAGCTGCTGCACAGGAAAGGGGTGGCCAGGGAGCGGGAGGATTTTCATTCTTTTCTTAGAAACGATTCGAACATCAACAGTGTCCAGATTGGCGTGCTGAAATCTCTGGTACCTGACTGATGCTGGTCGACAAGTCTTTTCAGGTATTTTTGTTCAAACAGGCCCGAGTCTAGCATCGTGTCCCCCAGGATGCTGTCCCTGACTTTTTCCCGCAGGGGACCGCGGAACCAGCTGGCCAGCGGAACGGCAAAACCCATTTTTGGACGGTAGAGGATATTATTGGGCAGAGTGGGCTCGAGTGCCTTTTTGAAGATATATTTCCCCTCTCTGCCTTTCAGCTTGAATTCTGGTGGCAGGCCGGATATCCAGTCTACAAGCTGATGGTCGAGGATGGGCACGCGCACCTCAAGGGCATGGGCCATGCTGGCACGATCCACTTTGGTCAGAATATCTCCCGGCAGGTAGGTCTTCATATCGAGGTATTGAACCAGTGACAGGGGGTGATCTACAGGTGCCTGCATGGCATGCCTTCTGAATACCTCAACCGCCTGATATCCCTGTAGATTGCGCTTCAGATTTTCGCTGAAAAGCGAACTACGGATCTGATTGGACATTATCGAGACGCTATGAAGATATCCTTCGAGTGAATCTCTGGCCATGGCTTCAAAAGTTGATTTTGCCCTGAATATTTTCGGTGCCCAGTCCGCCTTCGGGTAGACGCCACCGAGGAAACCAAAAAGTAGTCTTCTGACTCCCTCTGGCATCAGTGAACGCATCTTCTCTTCATAGGTGTGCCAGCGATACCGGCGGTAACCGGCCAGGTTTTCGTCTCCCCCATCGCCAGACAGGACGACAGTGACCTGCTTTTTTGCCAGTTCGCACACCCGGAAAGTCGGCAGTGCGGAGCTGTCTGCATAAGGTTCATCATACAGATCGGCAAGGTGATCGATCAGGTCAAAGTCATCCGGGTCGACCTGTTCTACGCGATGTGCGGTATTAAACTGCTCCGCCACCATCGCTGCAAATTGTGACTCGTTGAATTCTGGGTCACCAAAAGAAATGGAGCAGGTATTGACCGGATCGTCAGAGACTCTGGCCATGGCAGCAACTACCGCACTGGAATCAACGCCACCTGAGAGAAAAGCCCCCAGTGGAACCTCGGCTATCATGCGGATCCTGACGGCCTCTTCAAAACGGTCGATCAACTCACTACCTGCGGCGGCCTCGCTCATTGATGAGCCGGAGTTGAACGATACGTCCCAGTACTGTTCAGGCCGGATTTGCTCTATGCCGCGCCGGAGTGTTAAACGAAAACCCGGGGGAAGCTTGTATACCCCCTTATAGATGGTTTTCGGTTCCGGCACATAACCAAAGGCGAAGTACTCTTCAACGGCCGTGGGGTCGATTTCTCGTGGCAGGTCCTCGTGCACCTTCAGTGATTTAAGTTCTGAACCGAATATAAAATGTCCGTCTGCCAGGTGGGCATAATAAAGGGGTTTTATACCCAGACGGTCACGTGCCAGGAACAGTTTCTCGTGGTTACGGTCCCACACTGCAAATGCAAACATACCGCGGAAACGATCGACACAGGCCTCACCCCATTCTTCCCAGGCGTGCACGATTACTTCTGTGTCGCAATGGGTACTGAACTGATGCCCGAGGCCTTTCAGTTCCTGGGTCAGTGCGGGGAAATTATAGATCTCGCCGTTATAGGTTACGACAACAGTCCTGTCCTCATTAAACAACGGTTGCTGACCACTTGAAAGGTCGATGATCGAGAGGCGGCGATGTCCAAAACCGAGGCCGGGTTCGATATGTAAGCCACCTTCATCCGGTCCACGGTGAAACTGGGTTTCATTCATTCGCGACAAAAGCTCACGAGAGATTTCACGTTTTCCAGTTAAGTCGAATATTCCTGTTATGCCGCACATTTTAAAAGATAAGTTTTAAGTTTTAAGTTTTAAGTATTAAGTATTAAGTATTAAGTCACAGCTGTCCCATAAAGATTCTGTAGGTTCGAATTTATTCGAACAAATCCTGTGCGAATGAATTCGCACCTACAAAAACCTGCCTATAACGGCATGATTGATGTACCCAATACTTCTATTAGTATGTCTCTATATTTCACGTTTTCCGGTTAAGTCGAATATTCCTGTTATGCCGCACATATTATTTTATTTTAGAAAACCGGATCAATTCAGCAGTTCATCATAGACAGTTATATATTTCTCAACGGTGCTGTCCCAGTTAAACTGCTCAGAAATTTTAATCAGGCTGGCTTTACCCATTAATGATCGCGTATTGCTGGATTCAGTTAGTTTAACAATAGATTCAGCAAGTTTCTCCGGGTCATTGCACGGTACAAGATAACCGTTGACCCCATCCTCTATAAGCTCAGGGTTGCCGCCTACGTTTGTGGCTATAATTGGCAGACCTGTCGCCATTGCTTCGAGGATGGTATTGGATATCCCCTCGCCAAGAGAAGGTAAAACAAAGACGTCCAGCAGTCTTAATATGTCTGCGATATCGTTTCTGTCGCCTGTCATCCAGACATACTCGCCTATTCCCAGCTCGTTTATCAAGGCTTCCAGCTGAGTTCTCAATGGCCCGTCACCGGTAATAAGCAATCGCATGTGTTGTTTTCCCGATGGCAGGATTTCCAGCACAATGTTGAACGCTCTGATCAGGGTGGCATGGTCCTTGACTGCCGCCAGTCGTCCGACAGTACCAATAACAACAGGTTCCTGCGGAAGAAAATCAAGTTTTGTTTTATCTGGAAGTGAACCTGTTCCAGGTTTGAAGAGTGACTGATCCACCCCATTGTATATCTGTATGACCGCTTTTTGATTTACGCCGACCGTGTTCACGAGCCAATTCTTCAAGTCAAGACTGACAGTAATATACCTGCCTACCAGTGGGCGAATCACCTTACGCAGGAGATTGTATTTCCTGCTTTTTCCTTCCAGGTCAAAGACGTCCCGACCGTGTACTCCATGAACTGTCTTCACCCTTTTCATTAAAAAAAAAGCCGGTATCTGGGCTTCGAGCGCCGATAGATTCCGTGTATGGACTATCGAAGGCTTCAGTTGCCTCATTATTTTCCATAACTTCCAGTAAAGCCGGAAGCTGTGTCCTGGCGTTGCATGCAATGAGAAGATCCGGGTAGCTGGATTCCTGATCCGGTCTTCGAATGACCCAGATTCGGTCAGGCAGATAATGGCATGTCGATATTGTTTCTCTGGTATTCGATTGATGATATTGACCAGGCCATTCTCAAGACCGCCTGCACCCAGGCTGTAGATCACATGTACGATCAACGGCGGTTGAACTGTTGATTCCGGGTTCATGTTAAGCACCGGTCAAATTTTTTCAGGGTATTATCCCAACCGAAATCCTTACAGACTTTATCCCGAGCTGCTTCACCCATGACCGACCCTTTTTTTCCTTTGAAAAGGGACGCAAGTTCCTCAACAAATTCGGCAGCATTATCGGCAATCAGGACGTCTTGTCCGTGTTCCGCATTTATCCCTTCCAGGCCCATAGTCGTCACCACTACAGGTTTTGCCATGGCCATCGCCTCAAGCACTTTATTCTGGATTCCTCTGGCAATATGCATGGGTGCCACTACTGCAGTTGCATATTTAATATAGGGTCTTACATCCGTAACATTGCCAGTAACACTAATGCCTTCCATATCAGCAAGATTTAGAACCTTATCCGACGGATGGCTGCCAACGATATGGAACCTCGCTTCGGGCCAATCCTGGTGTATCACCGGAAATACGTTCTGTGCGAACCAGATTACGGCATCTTCGTTGGGCCAGTAATCCATTGCGCCAGTAAAAACAATCTGTTGTACCCCACCATGGAATGGCGTTTCAAGCTCTAGCGCAGGATCGAATTTTTCCACATCTACGCCATTACTGTAATAATGGATTTTAGTCGCACTTTCTGGCGCAAGCTGCCTGAAGTGTTCAGCTTCATGTGATGAAACAAAGAAACTGGCATCAAGGGCAGCGGCTACACTTTTTTCAAAGCGCAGCAAACGGGTTGCTTCCCTGCGGTAGAGCCATTTCATATACCAGGATTTTTTCTCTGCGTACTGACGCCATTTGTCGGAATCCACATCCACGAAATCGATGATTCTGTTTTTCGAAGCAAATTTCAGATCAAGGATATATTGCGCCATGGAGGAAGAATAGATCAACATGTGATCAATCTGTTCACTGGTTGTGATATTCGTGACCCATTGCGCCATAGCAGAGTCAAAATAATAGGGCAGTGTCAGTGGCTGTCCATAGATAAACCCCTTCAAGCTGCGCAGCCTGGCCTGTCGTGGATCAAGTTTTTGTATACAGGTCTGTTCACACCAGTTATACAGTTTTTCAGTATATTTCCAGTCATATGGATCATCGATAAAAGTTCCGAGATAAATACGATAGCTTTCTGAGAGGTGCTTCAGCAGGTGGAAAGATCGTATCTTGTCACCCTTGTTTGGAGGGTAAGGGATCCGGTGACATAGAAAGAGAAGTGCAGGCTTCATCCGGGATCTTTAGCCCAGGTTTCTTGCCAGCATTGGGCCAATAAAATTGGCCATAGGCAGTGGCAGCTTTCTCCATGCCTTAATGAATATCTGGTATTTTGGATTCAGTGGATTGATTTCAGGGATTCTGTCAGATTTGACCAGATAGTATTCATAATGCAGTGGTTCAGGTGTGAAACCCCAATTCTTTTTAAAGCTGCAGGATCCTGTTCCGATTTTGCTTCGCCCATAATCGAAACTGCGGATGCCCTGTTCGCACGACCTCCTCATTAATTCCCAGTACATGAAATCATTGCCCTTGAGGAACCTCGAGACTGGAAGACTACCACCGTAATACGGTATGACTTCGTCACGAAAATAGAAACTCATGACCCCCGCTATATCCTGTTGCTCATGCGTGACTATCAGTACCCCACAATCAGACCCGAACACTTCACGTAAGGTGCGAAAATATTTTGCTGGGAAAACGGGGGTACCGAGATTCCGTACACTTTCCGCATAGATCCGATTTATCCGTTCACATCCCTCATCAAGCTCGCTGTGCAAACCGGCCTTGATACCTTTTCTCACCATAGCCCTTTGTTTGCGAGGGATGGCCATCATGTTGGCTTCGACGTCAGGAGCAATCTCTTTTTTGAATGCGACATAGAGGTCTTTTGTTGGCCAATTCTCGCCGGATGGTTGCCTGTTTCTGAGTTCAAGACTGCCCACATTCAAGCGTTCTGCAAGATCACAGGCCGCCTGGCGCAGGGCCGATGTGGCATTTTCATTGTTAGCGATAATACCGCCGTAAGCACAGAAAGGCGTTGAAATGAGTGTGTCACCAAACAACAGGCTTTTTATCCTTGCCAGTGGCAGCAGACCTTCGATTGCCCCATTTCGTTCAGCATACAGATAAAAGGATGAATGACCAAAAGCACGCTCGAGCACGGTTTTCCATGCTGCACGATGAAAAAAAGTAGCTTCGGGATGGCTCTCCACAAAATTATCCCACCGTTCAAAATCCACTTCGGCTAATTCACGTACTTTTAATTCCATCATGACTCCGATAAAAAAACTTCGTCCATTCGGCCCCATTGAAAATCATCGCTTAACCTCTCCAGCCGTGCATACATCTGGCCGAGATTCACGTAGTGCCGGAACCGGGTCTTGAGATTCAGGCCGTCTGGTCGCGGTTGGTCCGGGTCTATCTCCCAGGGATGAAAGTAGAAAACGCTCGGTTGGTGCTCCCGCTCGTTTATCCTGCTGATAGCCCAGTAGGTGAAATCGTAGGGGAAAAGCCTGAACCAACCACCACCACCACAGTTGATATTCCAGTTGGCCAACGAGATAGTCGTGATCGGTATTTCCAGTATACGCCCACCGGAAGTCAGGAAAGCAAACCTGGGCGCATCGGGCATTCCATAGTATTGGTGATGCACAGGAACAATACTTGAACTGTATTCGTATCCAGCTTCAGCCAGTTCATCATGTGCCCAGATGTTATTTATTCCTATTGAATAGCTGGCAGCCCGGTAACCCTTTATGGCCTGGCCTGATATATCTTCTAACAGGGCGCGTGTTCGTGATATGTCGGCCCTGAAGCCCTTCGGGTCCTGTTTGGTTACGCGTACATGTTCCCAACCGTGACTTGCAAGCTCATGTCCATTGCGGACAATCCTTTCAATCATCGCAGGATGGCGTTGCGCTATCCAGCCGAGTGTGAAAAAAGTGGCCTTGATATTTTTTTTATCAAAGAGTTCAAGAATCCTCTCAATATTGCCTTCTACCCGGCATTCAATATTGTCCCAGTGATTTCTGGGTATGAGTTTTTCGAATGCAGATACCTGGAAGTAATCTTCCACATCTACTGTCATGGCATTGATCATGGCCGATATGATTAGTGATGCTTACTCGAAGACCAGTCGTTTATGATGCTCGCAATTCTTTCTGCAGCTTTACCGTCCCATAACTCAGGTATATGGCCAGCCTTACCCCCAGATGCCATAATGTCATTGAAACAGGCCATGATTTTATCTGGATCTGAACCTGTAATTGTATTGGTCCCTTCTTCTACTGTAATGGGTCTTTCTGTATTTTCCCGCAATGTGATACAGGGGATTCCCAGTGCTGTAGTCTCTTCCTGCATACCGCCTGAATCTGTCAGGACAATTTTGCTGTCCTTCATCAGGCCCAGCATCTCTCTGTAGCCCAGAGGAGGTAATATGAGGAATTGTGGCCCGGAAACAAGATCCTCCAGCCGGGCATCATCAATAGACTGTCTTGTCCGGGGATGTACAGGAAATACCAGAGGAAGGCTATCGCTAATTTCCCGCAATACAACCAGCAGGCGCCCCAGTACTCCCGGGTCATCTACATTGGAAGGCCGATGTAGAGTAACAACACCATAACCCGTCTTAAATCGGGAAGATTGATCCTTACTGCACAGAGATGAGAGCATACGACCCGATGGTATGGCATTGGCAAGGTTGTAACACAGGCTATCTATCATGACATTACCGACGAAATGGATACGCTGCCGGTCGATACCTTCGTGTACTAAATTGTCGAGAGCATTTCTTTCTGTGGTAAAGAGCATATCTGAGATCTGGTCTGTCAGAATACGGTTTATCTCCTCTGGCATTGTACGATCACCACTCCTTAGCCCTGCTTCCACATGAAATACAGGGACCCCTTTTTTTACAGAGACCAGGGCACTGGCTATTGTAGAATTGACGTCACCCACGACAAGAACAGCATCTGGCATCAGCTCATCTATAACGGGCTCTATTCGTTTCATGACCTCCGCTGTCTGCACGGCATGACTGGCGGAACCAACGCCCAGGTCGATATCGGGTTCAGGGATATGCAGTTGCTCAAAAAATGAGTGCTTCATTGCAGCATCATAGTGCTGGCCGGTATGCACCAGTTTACACGAGAGGGAAAGCTTCGGACTATTCAGCGCCCTCATGATCGGGGCGATTTTTATGAAATTAGGCCTTGCTCCAACAACACAGAGAATCTGAGCATCCGATCTAGTACCTGAAACCATACCCAGGAATGCCTTGATAGTTGGTATTAAAGAACAGGGCCACCCGGTTTTCTTTATAGCTGTCGCCAGGGTTATCGGATTTTCTATCTGCATAAGAATAAGAGAGTGATAAACCACTCTTACGCCCAACCGGCCGTGTTAGACTCAGTAAGAACCTCCATGTATCTGAGGTAACATTTGTATCCTTCTCTTCAGTACCATACCAGCTGAGTCTCGAACGAACAGAGTATCTCCTGGTCAGACCTCGTTGAATTCCGACCCATGCCCTTGAAAAAATAGTCTCTCGGGAAGAGTCGAGGTAATCCCGTGTATCATATTGGCCAACCAGATCCAGTACCGTTCTCTTTCCTGTTAGAGTATAGAAGGCCCTGAATCTATCCTGCACGTATACACGATTATTTGTTAAGTCAACGAAATCATTCGGCTGCACAAAAGGACCATTAGTAAACGGATTGGCAGGCTGGCCAGAAAGATTCGTGGCCGGTAAAATATTTTGATCACTGAGATTATCACTGGAATCCCTCAGCTCTGTTCTGTATTCCAGTCTAAATACACTTTTACGCGCACGATGATAAAAATTCAGATTCGTGTAAGAACCAAAAAAACGACCACCATGCCTGACAGTGAAGGTATTTCTCGAATTCGGCGTCCACCTGGCCTCCAGATACCATCGGGAAACTCCTGTACCACCCCGGGTATTTGATCCAAAGGTATTCGACTCTGTGCCAACCGATCCCGCTACCCCCAATTTGCGGTTAAGCTGATAGCGTAGTACCGCGTCTACGTATGACCTTGTACTGTCGGCCTGCGTATCACTGTTATATTCAGTTTTTCGAGAATATCCATCCAGCCCCCAGGATATTTTTGATGACCCGGGATTAGTAAACAAGTCTGCTCTCAAGGTTTGTTGTGTTCTAGGATCAATCGTATCGTCTGAGAAACGAAAATCGCTGTATCTGTAATCGATTCTCAAATCGGCAAATCCATTCAATCGACTCACGAAATAAGGGTTAAGGGTGTTTACATATGTCGTAGTAAAGTTTCCTGTCTGGTTGATCACAGGACTTCCGGCTGCCGCGAAAGGATTTATTCGGCCTTGACCGGCTCGTGATATGAGGTCAAAGAAGAGAGAATTTTTCACCAGCTCGTTGGCAAGCAATGCTCTGTAACGTGGAAGGACTGGATTATCGTTACCGGTGCTGAAAATCAGTGATGCGGCCAGATCAAACCTTGCTCTACGCCCCTCTCCATGCAGGAGTATACTGGGCGTTACCATACCTATAAGGCTACTCTCTTTCCTCTTTTCAACAAGCCTGACATTGTCTGTATAAATGCCGCCAACGCTCAGGTTTTCTGACAGCCTCCAGTTCGCAGCACGCGAGACTTCAGGTGTAAATAGCAACATCGAAGAAAGAATTAGCAACCCACCAGTTAGTGGCCATCTACTTTTATACATCGGGGATGAAGGGAGCCTATACTGATTGTGAACTCATGGGTACGTTATGTCCGTACCCATAGCCATAGCCATAGCCATAATACTTATGCATATGATGTTGCTTATTCTTATTGAGCAGCATACTGATTATCTTATCACCACCAATGTGCCGCAGTGCTTCATCAACAGCTTCCTGAGATGTTTTTTCTGCTTCTACAACTACCACAATCTGCCCCATCAAGCTTGCCAGAACACTTGCCTCTGTAGTCTGTAAAAGCGGTGGTGTATCGACAATAATGACGCGGTCAGAAAATCGATTAGATAAATCCTCGACGACACGGTGCATGCTCTCACTGGCGAGCAGTTCATTTGCATTGTCATGGACATGGCCTGCTGGAATTATGCGCAGATTGGGAAGATTAGTGTTCAACATGACGTCACCAATACCAGTGCCCTCATTTTCCAGTATATCAATCAGACCTGGTTGGTCACCGCCTACGCCAAGTAGTCTCCCCCCTGAAGAGTTTGATATGTCTGCATCGATAAACAATACAGTTTTATCAAGTTCCATGGCGATACTCAGCGCCAGATTGATCGAGGAAAAAGTCTTTCCCTCTCCCTGCAAGGCGCTGGTTACCATGATTACATTTATATTATCGACCTTGGCAGCACCTTTTCCGGCGATGTTCATCAGCAAAGGACGCTTGATAGTTCTGTACTCTTCTGCAATTCGGCTTCTGGGCATATCAGGTGTGATCATCCCCAATGATTTAAGGTGCTCAAATGGAATATTTACTGTCTTGCCGAGTTCTGATTGCGTCGTGGTGTGGACTTCTGCTGAGGGGTTGTATGACGGGCTATCGCCTGAGATAGAGATTTCCTCGACATCGGAGATAGCAGGAAGGTCAGGTCTGGCCAGGTTGACGGCCGATTTCTTTTCCAGTTTATTCACTGCCTTTTCGATAATGCTCATAATAGTCTCGCGCAACTAAATAGAAAGGATATCCTGGCTCATATTCACCCCTACAAATGCGAGTACGAGAAACAGGGCCAGGGAGGCATACACAAGTCCTCCAATTAATGCCTTACGCTCCTGATCAGGAGACGGGATAAAGGTGACACATCCAAGGACAGGTAACCCGGTAGCCCGTCTGAGAGTACGCCGATTATGGAAAACGGGATAAAGCAGAGAGAGCAGGAATACGATACCTATACTGGCGATGATGGCCACAAAAAATACGCCTGTATTGAGTAGCAATTTATTCGGCTCAGTCGGCTTCAATGGTACAAACGGCGGATCTATCACCCTGAATTTAATAGTACTGGCACCTTCCTCCAAATCTTCTGATAAAAATGCCGATTCTCGCCGTTGAAGTAGCTTGGCATGCTGGGCTGAGATTGCCCCGTAATCTCGATTCAGCTGCTTCAATCGGGCCTCAACTTCTGGAACTTCATTGACCTTCGCTTCCAGTTCCTTAGCCCTTTTATCATATTCCTCAGCGCGCACCTTAAGCTCCGCTATCGTCGCTTCTGTCTCTGCCAGCATATTCTGTTTCTGCTGATAGACAGGGTTGTTCAGCAATTCCGGAGTGTTTTTTGTAGAGCCTGATCTGTTCTTGCGTTTTTTCAGTTTCAGCTCGCTGATCATGCTTTTTATCTGGATCATTTCAGGATGGCGGTCAGTGTATTTTAATGACAATCTATCCAGCTTCTCCTGCAGAGATTGAATACGCAGATCAAGTGGCGAATTACTTTGAATTTCATCCATACCTGTATAAAGAAGCGCTGAGTCTTCATCCTGGTCATCTTCGAGTTGTCGTTCAAGCTCAACTCGTCTGTTTTCCATTTCAGAGAGCTGTAGACGCACTTCACTGGCAGAGTTCTTTACTTCTTGCAGGCGCTCATAATATTTGCCAACGCCTCCATTCAATACAGCAGCATTTCGTTGTTTGAAGTCTACCATACGAGTTTCTGCTTCTTTTAGGCGCACCTCATAATCAGCTATCTGTTTTTCAATAAATGTTTGTGCCTCGTTACTGTCCAGGCGTTTATTTCCAAGCGTACTTTCAGTAAACACTGATATAAGTGACTGGACCATTAACTTTGCTGTGTCCCTGTCTTTATGTTTGAAAGATGCTGTGTAGAGGGATGAATTGCGACGATCACCCGTTAAGCTGATTTTTTCACTCAACTTTTTAAATAAATCCTCCTTATCCTGCTCATTGTTTACCTGTAGATCCAGGTCTGTCATACGCATCAGCTTTTCCAGATTCGGACGGCTGAGTAGAGTTCTGCTCACTAAGGCTGTTCTTTGCCTTAAATCCGGTTGAACAGTCAGGCCTTTCAGTAGTGGGCGCAATATCGAATTTGTATCAACGTAAATTCTGGCGGTGGCCAGGTATTGCTCTGGTATGGTTGCTACCCAGATCCAGCCCGCTATAGATATCAGCCAGACCAGTGCCAGCATAACCCAGCGGAAGCGCCATGCTCCCCAGAAATAGTCAGATATCTGTGCCAGTATTACTTGCATTTTAATTAGAACCAGGACTCTGGAATGATAACTATGTCGCCTGGAAGCAGTGACAGATTTGCCGAGATATCTCCATCCTTTATAAGGTCATCAAGACGCACACTGAATGTTTTTTGTTTGCCATCATATGCCCGAATGAGAACAGCCTTATTGCCATTAGCGAAAGGAGTCAAACCGCCTACTGCTATCATTAAATCAAGCAGAGACATGTGTTTGTAATATGGAATTTTTAGAGGGCGCATTGCCTCGCCGATTACCCGAACCTGCTGGGGAGGGATGCCGACAAAACCATTGACTATGACGCTGACAACCGGATTTTTTACATACTCGGAATAAGCTACCTCGATATCACGCGCTAACTGTGTTGAGGTTTTTCCGCTGGCCGGAATATCCTCTACCAGACGGGTAGTGATTTTTCCGTCTGGCCTGACAGGCACACTCAACGTCAATTCAGGGTTGCCCCATACAAAAATCTCCATCGAATCGCCAGGTCCAATTATGTAATTGAAATCCTGAGGCAGATTGCGTTGATCTTCCGGTATTTGGGGATAACTGGATGTTGTTGAGCAACCAGAAATGATTACTAACGCCAGACTCAATCCAATTATTAAAAACTTTTTCGTAAACAACTTCGGAAATTCGTACACTGATCGATCCTCCCCTATTACTTTATTCGTTTTGTATTACAACATTGAGATTCTAGCTTAAATCATATGGAATACAAGCCAGTAGAGCAGAAAATTGTAAAAAATCAGGTGTAATCTGACACTTAAGGGCAGGCCTGATGATCACTACTCTTCAGTGTATAGGGCGCCTCTATTAATTCATGAATAATCATCTTGCATCCAAAACCCACCATATCTGCGTTAAGAACCTTCGCAATTGCTAGCTATTACGTGCGTTTCTTGCCTTGATCTGGCAGCTTTTGAATCCAATCTGAATTATCCTGAATTAATAGAGGCGCCCTATAGATATGATATCATCCTGCCAGGTTGAATTAATGAAGATATTTGAAATACACAAATCATATAAGACGTTATGAAAGGCGCACTACCACACCGTATTACATGGGCAAAAGCAGGGCTGGTCTTACTTCTTGGTGATATTTTAGCAATATCAATACTTTACGAAACTGTTCATTATGTCCGGCTGGGGATATTCATAGATCTATTATCTATACCATTTTTTTCGGTATTAACCGCAGTTCTACTGACCCTGTATGTAACAGACGTCTATCGAATAGAAACCCCTGTTGCTCTCTCGAGGCTACCACTATCAGCTGCATTCGCGTCTTTATTTTCAATATTAGTCAGTGCAGCAATTATATATGCTTTCGGCCCATTACAATTCGATTCAATTTTCGGTCGTGGTGTGATGCCGGTTGCATTGATACTTTTTTCTGTCTGGGCGTTTTGGTCAAGGTATGCATTATCCAGATGGTTCGAAAAAATACAGGAAGCAAGGCGGTGGTTATACCTGGGAAGTGTTGAAAAATTAGTATGCCTGATAAAAGATTTCAACCTGGATTCATCTGACAGTGTAATTTTACTGGATGATAAAGAGAACGAAGACGCACTGCCAGCTGACTATGTAAGATGTGTTCAGGGGCGTGTGAGTCAGTTAACATCAGCCGATTTACAGGGTATTACGGATGTCGTTGTTGCTACAGACCACGCCTTCACGGATATTGAAATATCGGCACTAATGAAAATCCGGGCATCCGGTGCTGGTGTATTCGACTTCACAGCATTTTACGAACAATATCAGTCTAAGGTGCCCGTGGTGCATTTAAAACATGGCTGGTTCGTGCAGGGAGGTGGATTTTATCTGTTGCAAAATAAAATTGGCCTCAAAATTAAACGCATAATAGATATATTTCTATCAGTAGTATGCATTCTTGTACTGAGCCCAATTTTATTAATTACAGGTATAATTGTGAAACTGGATTCCAGTGGCCCTGCCATCTATACGCAATTGCGTGTCGGGTTAAATGGAAAGTGTTTTTATATATATAAAATCAGATCAATGATTAACGATGCTGAAACGGATGGAGTTAAGTGGGCTGAGGATGATGACCCACGCATCACACGAGTTGGCCGATTTATCAGAAAGATCAGGATAGATGAACTCCCGCAATTGCTAAATGTGTTGAGAGGGGATATGAGTTTTATCGGCCCGCGTCCGGAACGATCTGAGTTTATTAAAAAGTTAGTAAATGAGATCCCATACTACGATTTGCGGCACCTTGTTTTGCCAGGAATAACTGGCTGGGCTCAGGTGATGTATCCATATGGCGCATCTGTAGAAGATGCACGTGAAAAGCTGGAATACGATCTATTTTATATAAAGAACTATTCCCTGTTACTGGATTTTGCAATTCTTATGAAGACATTGCGTATCATACTCTGGCATAGAGGGCGTTAACTTCGAGCGAACGATATATTGCCTCTATTTTTTTTAACATAATATTTGTTGTAAATAATTGTTCGAATTGCTGTCTGGCCTGAGTACCCATTTCCAGCCTGAGTGCTTTGTCATTGATTAACTCCTGCATTGCCAGCTTGAGTCCCGCTATCTCTCCACGGGGAACCAGCCTGCCATTGGTGCGATCAGTAATGGCTTCATGTATTCCACCAACATCACATGCGATAACAGGCAAACCAGCCCGCATAGCCTCCAGAATACTGATAGGAAATCCTTCCCAGTCTGATACCAGTATAAAAACGTCTGAGTCGGCAAGCAGGGCATCAACGTCATCACGTGAGCCTAAAAACTCGACGATATCCGAGAGATTTAATTCTTCTGCGCGTTTCTTCATTTGTTCAAGCAGTGGACCATTTCCTACGAGTCGTAGCCTGAAATTCGCTTTGATCGTTGCAGCTGCATCAATCAACTGTGCGTAGTATTTCGGTGCAGCAAACCGTGCAACCATGATCAGAGTTATGGGCCTTGCATTATCTTTATTAACCGTTGGGAGTGCTTGATCTGTTATGCCATTGTGTATCGTAACTATTCTTTCTGGTCTGCCTATACGGTAGCGAATGGCGAGATCTCGATCCGTATCAGAAACTGTAATAATACAATTCGTCCAGCAGGCGAGTAGCCGTTCCGGTAACAGGCCAATCAATTTTCGTGACAGTGGTGTGCCCTCAGCAAATGACCATCCGTGTGCAGTAAATACCGTTTTTATGCCAAGTCTATGTGCTGCCAGTCTACCGAGTATGCCAGCCTTGGATGAGTGACAGTGAATAAGGTCAGGTTTGGATTCTTTCAGCACCGAAACTATTTCCTTATATGCTTTATAGTCCCTGGTCGGTGACAGGTTTCTCTGAAGGTTGGCGATCAGGTAAGTGCGTATGCCAAGATTCATGGCCTCATCGAGCAGGAAACCTTCTTCTCCTGTTGCCAGCACCAGCTCATACTGATCCTTAAACCCCTTCAGGAGCTCAAGGACATGGGATTGAGCGCCTCCCGGTTCTGAGCGGGTGATTAAGTAAAGAATTCGTTTTTTTTGCATTAAATCACACGATTTTTAAAGGTGCGTACAGTATTCAATAGATACTAATTCGCATGGTAGTAATCATATTTTCCCAGGATATCCTTGGAGAACTTCCAGGCGTCGTTGTAGGAAAGCCGGCTGTCTTCCGGGAAGATCAAACGAATATAGAGATTCTTACCGTATTGCTTTTTCAATTTGGCAAGTCTGCTGTGTAACTGTTTTTTGCTAACTACTGCTGAGGAAGACTGGCCCGTATCCCTGATTTTATAGATGTGGTTTTTGTCTTTTTTTGCATAGAAGACCTCAACAACATGTTTTCCTTTTGAAGTCCTGGCAGGTTTTATCAGCCTGTCATATTTTACCTGCAGGTTGCTATATTCGCCGCGTATGCTGGCAAGTTCCTGGTCGGCACTGGCGGCCTGTAAGGTGATAGCAGAAAGTTTGCTTTCGGAGAGCTTCTGTGCTTCTTTACTGCGGGCAAGTTTGGATGTTAATACCGTTTGCCGTTGAATCAGTTCATTCAGCCGGGCTTCAATACGTGCCAGAATTTGTGATTTTTCTTCAAGTTGTTTTTCAACATTTTCTTTTTCAAGTTTTACAGAGTCATGAGTTTCCTGCAGGGCAGAATAAAGGCCGCTTAAGGATTGCAACTCCTTTTGAGCAGTTGATAGTTGGCCTTCCATCGTTTTTCGCCGGTCATTGGAAAGAATTATCAACATGCGCAGACGTGCCAGTTCTTCCTCTGCATCAGATAGCTGGTTACTTACGATGCTTTTTTCCTGCGAGGTCGATTCTGCCAGTTCGGTGGCCCTCTGTTTTTCCAGTAAAGCAGCTTTCATATTATTGGTGACTTCTATGTTTTGCAGTATGACGACGACCATGCCTAACAGAAAGATCATCACGATAACTGTCATGATGTCAGTAAAGCTGGGCCAGAAGCCCTCGTCTTCACTGTGACGGCGATTAAGCCGTAGATCTACAAAGCCACTCATTTTAGAGGCAAACGGAAGCCATCACGCAGCAGCGTTTCCAGCCTGTCCATATGGTGGTTAATACTGCCATTACTCTCCTGAGAGATTTTTATAACATTTGCAAGCAGCATGGCAGCGCGGCTATTTTCTTCCTGTGTGCTCTTCATTTCAGTAATCAATGATTGCAACTGCTGAAGAATATTATCCGTATTTCTCAAAACATCTGATTCAGTAACGCTGCGACTGTCCAACAGGCTTTGTGTGATCTCTTCGATCTGGCTTAGAATATTTGTCTGGATATCCGTCAGCTTGCTATAGAAAAAATGGAAAAATATGTAGCTGAAAATGGCTGTCATGGTGGTAGATAATGCCGTGGACATACCATGTATAACCGTGGTCATACCAGAGATGCTGCCACTACCGGAAATCATTTCATTGGCGCCGACCAGTGAAATTGATAGAGAAATGATGGTGCCGAATACTCCTGCCAGAATAAGAATGTTATTTATAAAAATGGGATAACTGGTTCTCAGGCTTTGTTGTGCAACCAGGGTTGCAGCCAGGGCATTTTGGTCTACGTTTGTGCCAGCCTTCTGCAGTTCTCTGACGCGCTGGTATCTTTGTACGATTATGCTGTGGCTGGAGATGCCTTCATCCGGTTCATCAATATCGCGAGTCAGATTTTTGCGAAATTGTTTTAAGGCAGTCTCTTCCCGTGAATAATATCCGTAGCCCTGAATAATTCGCACCAGTCCGGTAAAGAACAGAACAAGTATGAAACCATTAATGATGGGGCCGGCGAGTGTTTCCTGATCTTCAATATAAAATCCATACAGAAAATTATAATTTAGAAATACCAGAAGCAGCACCACGGCAATTCCGGTCAGTAATTGTATAAGTGCTACTTTGCACGTTTGCATGAAAAAGTTCTCCAGAAATGGATAGACCAGACAGGTCTTTTATATGAGTGCCTCAATTGAGGTGCCCTTAATAAAAAGAACCTGTCATTGTGAGTGAAGTTCGGCAATCTCATATAATATAATCAAGCACTTAGAGATTGCTTCGTCACTACGCTCCTCGCAACGACGAATAACTGGTCTGTGCATAATTAGTAAGTAGTAAATTCCAGGGAGCCTCTGATTAATTATGCCACATCTCTTGCTTACAGGCTGGTTTACATTAGGCCGCCAGACCCCGGTGTCGTAATAGTGCATCAATCTCGGGTTCACGACCGCGGAAGGCCTTGAATAATACCAGAGGATCCTGACTGCCACCCTTTTCCAATATGTTCTCAAGAAAAGAGCGGCCGGTGTCTGGATCAAATATTCCTTTTTCTTCAAACAGGCTGAAGGCATCAGCTGAAAGTACTTCTGCCCAGCTGTAGCTATAGTAGCCAGAGGCATAACCGCCAGCAAATATATGCGAGAAGCTGTTCTGGAAGCGATTGAACTCAGGCGGGATAAATACTGCTATCTCAGCGCGAACCTGATCCAGTGTCTGCTGTACATCTACAGAAACTGTTCCCTGATGGATGGTTAGATCAAACAGGGCGAATTCAAGCTGGCGCAGCAGCAACATTCCGGCCTGGAAGTTTTTTGCATCCTTCAGGTGTTTGGTCATTTTTTCAGGTAGTGGTTCACCTGTTTTAAAATGACCGGAAATCATTTTCAGTACTTCATCCTGCCAGGCCCAGTTTTCCATCATCTGACTGGGTAGTTCAACGGCATCCCAGGGCACGCCATTGATGCCGGAGACTGCCGGGTAGGCAACACGTGTCAGCAAATGATGCAGGCCATGGCCGAATTCATGGAACAGGGTGATGACTTCATCATGGCTTAACAGCGATGGCCTGCCTGCCGTCGGTGGACTGAAGTTTGTCACCAGCCAGGCAAGAGGATTTTGCACCTCACTGGATGTTTCCTTATATGTTTCTTTACGGCTGATACCGTCACCCATCCAGGCCCCACCGCGCTTACCTTTGCGGGCGAAAAGATCAAGAAAAAACCGTCCGCGTGGCTCCCCTGCGCTGTCGCTGATCTCGTAGTAGCGTACATCTGCGTGCCATGCTGCAACCTTATTGTTTTGTTTAATGGTGAGCCCATAAAGACGGCCAACTACCCCAAACAGGCCATGCAGAACTTTATCCAGTGGAAACCAGGGGCGCACGTCTTCCTGCGAGATGTCATATAGCTGCTGGCGTAGTTTTTCACTGCAATACGGCAGATCCCATGCCTGAAGTTCTGTTATGCCATCCTGTGAGGCAAAGGTGCATAGCTCAAAAAACTCTCTTTCAGCCGGCGGTTTGGCTGCAGCAGAAAGTTGTGAGAGAAAGTTGCTAACCGTATGACCATTTTCAGCCATACGTGTCTGCAGCGCATAGTCGACATAATCATCAAAGCCCAGTAAAGCCGCTTTTTCCCGTCGTAGCTTAAGTATATCGTCAATAATTGTAGAATTATCCCAGCGGCCGGCATCCGGCCCTGCATCACTGGCACGTGTAACATAGGCTTCGTACATCTGCCGGCGTAAGGCACGATCATCGGCAAACATAATAAATGGGATATAGGAAGGCGCCTGCAGGCTGAATACCCAACCGTCAAGTTCTTTCTGAGCGGCCTGTTCCTCAGCAAGACTAACCGCTGTTTCGGGAAGACCTGAGAGTTTTTCCTCATCAAGGATGTGCAGGAACCAGTGGTCTGTTGCATCAAGCAGGTTTTGTTCAAAGCGGTTAGCTAATGTTGAGAGTTCAGACTGGATTGCCTTGAAGCTTTCTTTTTTAGTCTCAGGCAATGCAACACCGGAGAGCCGATAGTCGCGCAGCGCGTTATCTATCAGCTTCTGCTGTGCCAGATCAAATTGTGCAAAAGCAGGACTGTCCCGTACTGCCTGATACTGCCGGTAAAGCTGTTCATTCTGTACCAGGCTGGTGGCATAGTCGGAAATGATCGGCAGGCATAGCCGATAGTTTTCCCTGAATTCTTTATCATCCAGTACAGAATTCAGGTGAGAGACTGTATTCCACATTTTTGACAGACGTTCATCAAGTTCTTCGAGCGGCTGGATAAAGATATTCCAGTCAGGGTCCTCTATTCCTGCCAGGTTATTTATGGCTTGCTGGTTATCAGTGATGATAGATTCAAGTGCAGGACGGATATGACTGGCTTTTATGGCAGCAAACAGGGGTATATCATGTGGCGCTAATAAAGGGTTCTCGTTGGGCAAGGCAGGGTTCCTTCAGTCATTCGGAGCATCTGGAACGATACTTACCACACCAGAAGTCCTTTGTGGTTTTATTGCATATGTAAACCATACATAATACTGCGTATTGAAAGCAGGAAAAACCGGGAATCACACATTATGAATGAAGTTTTTGATTTGATAGTCATTGGTGCCGGCAGCGGTGGTATAGCAGCCGCCAGGCGGGCGGCATCCTTTGGTGCCAGAGTTGCCATTATTGAAAGCGGGCGACTCGGTGGCACCTGTGTCAATGTCGGCTGCGTACCCAAGAAGGTAATGTGGAACGCAGCCAACCTGGCGTACGGGCTGGAGATGGCAGCAGATTACGGCTTCGATATCACACGCCACGGCTATGACTGGCCGAAGATGAAGAAAAAACGTGATGCTTATATAGCCCGCCTGAACGGCATTTACAAGCGCAATCTCGATCTGGACGATATAAAAATTTTTCAGGGCCATGGACGGTTTGTTGATACTCACAGGGTTGAAGTTGTTGGCGATTCAGAAAGTCAGAAAATCGAAGCAAAACATATTCTGATTGCGACCGGCGGCAGACCGACCGTACCGGACATCCCGGGAGCTGAGCATGGGATTACCAGTGATGGTTTTTTTGAGCTTGAAGACCTGCCTGAACGTGTCGTTGTTGTTGGCGCAGGATATATCGCCGTCGAGCTTGCTGGTGTATTAAATATGCTTGGCAGCAGGGTAACTATGATGTTGCGTAAAGAGGTTTTTTTACGAAGTTTTGATGCCAGTCTACGCGAATGCCTGATGGAAGAGATGTTGAATAGCGGGGTTAATATCCTTGGTAGCACACATGTCAGTTGTGTGAAAAGGTCGAACGATGGACTGCTTCATATCATTACCAGCAATAATCAGAAAATCGAGGATAATGATTGCCTTATCTGGGCCATAGGGCGGAGTTTCAATACGGAAAATATTGGCCTGGACAAGACTGGCTTGAAGGTGACTAAAGAAGGCTTTATAGAAACTGATGAACAGCAGAATACGGTTATTAAGGGCATTTACGCGGTGGGCGATGTTGCCGGCAGGGTCGCCCTGACACCGGTGGCGATTGCTGCCGGTCGCCACCTTGCTGAGCGCCTGTTTAATAATCAGGTTAAGGCAAAACTCGATTACGATAATATTCCCAGTGTGATCTTCAGTCACCCGCCTATAGGCACCATCGGCATGACAGAAGGCGAAGCACGCGAAAGCTATGGCGAGGTTAAAGTCTACCAGTCGCGCTACACGAATATGCTTCATGCCCTGTCGGATCATAAAAAAAGATCATCGATAAAAATGATTACAGTTGGGGCCAGGGAAAAAATTGTCGGCATCCATGTGATCGGTGAAGGTGCCGATGAAATGATGCAGGGATTTGCTGTGGCGATTAAAATGGGTGCCTGTAAGTCAGATCTGGACAGTACAGTTGCTATCCACCCGACGGCCGCAGAAGAACTGGTTTTATTGCGCTAAGCAAAGACCCATAGATATGAATCAAACACATGCCGTATTCGTTTGTGCATATTCATGTCTACAGAAACTCCTGTTTGGTGGTGTTCCGTAAACTATACATTCACTGCCTTACAGCCCAGGTAAAGAAGAGGAGGGGTGTGGCCGGTCAATATCAAATGGATTGTTGGAAAAATAGTGTCTATACTCGAGCGCTTTAAAATAATATTACAGAGGTTTAGTTTGTGAGAAAGGTATTAATGATACTGGTGGCCGGGGTGCTGCTGGGAATGTTATCGGCATGTAACAATAGTAGCGATGGAGAAAGCAGCAGTGGTGGAGGAGGTGGAGCGGCTCCTTATCCAGTCACTTTGGGTGCTTTTAAAGATTTTTCCTGTACCAGTAACTGGACAAACCGGGACAGTGCGCTCGGGTTGAAGGCATATTCTGGAAGTGGTACCTGTAAAGCAAGCTTTCCAGGGGTCTCGGGTAAGTACAGAATGACGGTAACGGTTCAAACGGAATTTGATGGCCGGCCCTTTTATAATGTCTCTATAAATGGGGCAGTTGTGAACTCAGGGACGTATCCCGTGTCCAGCTCTTTAGGATGTGACTGCCCTAAAGACTGGAGGACAGTATGTCCTGATATAGATGTGGATTTTGATGGAGGTGTTCAGCAGGTCAATACTGGTGACGTCATACAATTTTATGGAAAAGAACAATTTGCCTGTAGTGGTAATGGTGCCTATGCCAAGTGGCACAGGATAGCTTTTACGCCTGTAAAGTAAAAAAGCAGGTGCCCCCCATCGGGGGGTGCGACAGAAGGATGTGCCGTCGGTATTTTTTGCTCACTACTGGTCGACAGGCCTGCGCTCAGCTGTCCGCGGCTTCCTGTCAGGATCAATAAAGCTATGAATGAACCGACAATGAGAGAGACAAGACTGTTTGTCGATGCCCATGTGCATTTTTATGATTGTTTCGACCCATCTACCTTTTTTAGCTCTGCTTATGCCAACCTGTCATCCCCGACAGAGGCAGCGATAGATAATGAGGCCTCTGTTAAAGTACTGCTTCTGACGGAAACCCCCAGAGAGAATGGCTTTCTTCGATTGCTGGATGCCAGTGAAAATATAGTGCAGCCAATATGCACAGGTGGCGAAAGCTGGTATAGCCATACAACAGGAGAAGTGGACTCTGTTAGCCTGAAGACTCATTCAGGGAAGGTGTTATATGTTATTGCGGGCAGGCAAATAGTCAGCCATGAGGGCCTTGAGGTACATGCGTTGGCGACGGATGCGTTTTTTGATGAAGACAGGCCCCTGCTGGAACTGATCGAGGCAATAAATCGTAGTGGAGGAGTGGCTGCTGTACCATGGGGGACAGGCAAATGGCTGGGACGGCGTGGCAAGGTTCTGACTTCCATGAGCCCCCGGTTTGTGCAGGCAGGTGTATTGCTCAGTGATTCTGGCATCCGCCCGTGGGCCTGGCCCAGATCAGGGTTATTCAACTCGGGGCCACGCGTCATTGCGGGGACAGATCCTCTTCCCATATCTACCGAAGCATACCGTACTGGTAGTTTCGGCTTTTCTACCGTTGCACCCTGGGATCCGGAAAGGCCGACCCATTCGATGCGTGCCATACTCAGAAACCAGCTGCTTGAAATGACCCGCTTTGGCCGGCCGCAGGGAGTCTGGCAGTTCCTTTCTCGGCAGCTTGCAATCAGAACATAGGCCGCTCCTGTCGTAGTACAATAATATATGGTGTAAAGATCTGTAGACTTTAAGGACATGATCAAGAATGCGTGAAACCCCTGATATAGAAACGGCATCTGATGATTACGCCAGCCGCTTTTCCGGGGCGGCTGGTGTGTATTTTCTGGATACTCAAAATTCAGCTGTAGAGCGTGCTCTTGGCAGTGATTGTAAGGGTATGGCCATTGATCTTGGCGGCGGACATGGGCAGTTGATCCCTGTACTCGAACAGACAGGCTGCGACATCATCGAGTACGGTAGTGATGCCAGCTGCCACAAAATGCTTAGCCAGCGTCATCCTGAAGCTGAACTGCAAAAGGTGACAGGCGATATGCTTGAATTACCGTTTGCTGACCAGTCTGTCGATCTGGTAATTTTCGTTAGACTCATCTCGCACATCGACAATTGGCCTGCACTAATTGCAGAATCCTGCCGCGTATCAAGACAGACCGTGGTATTCGATTATCCGAGTTTGTTTAGTGCAAATGCACTAACGCCACTAATGTTCGGTTTGAAAAAAGGTATTGAAAAGAACACCCGAACCTACTTGAGTTTTTCAAAACGTCAATTGAAATCTGAACTGGCAAAGCATGGATACAAAATTACTGCGCATATTTCTCAGTTTATACTGCCTATGTTTTTACACCGTGGATTGAATGGTGCAAAGTTTCTTCAGGTGTTAGAAAAGTTATTTCTGATCACAGGCATTACCTCTCTGTTTGGCTCGCCCGTCATTCTCCGCGCAGACAGAGTTATTCAGAAGTAGTGAAACCACAGCGATGAAGATCTTACTGCTCGTACCACAGCCATTTTATCAGGAGCGTGGTACGCCCATTGCCACTCGTATGTTGGTCAGAGCACTGTGTGGAGCAGGCCATTCAGTTGACATGCTGACATATAATCCTGGTAATGATATAGCAATTGAAGGGCTGCGAATTTTTCGCACTGGATCCCTGCCTTTCGTCAAAAGTATTCCGATTGGGTTCTCTTTCGGCAAGCTGCTATACGATGTACTGTTGTTCTTTAAGACAGTCAGCATGCTCTGGAAAGGGTCGTATGATGTGTTACACGCCGGTGAGGAAAGTATATTTTTCACATTATTTATTCCCAGGGGTAAACGGGTAATCGTCTATGATATGGATTCGTCCATGCCTGACCAGCTTCTTGAAAAGTGGTCTTTCCTGCGTGTTGTAGCCCCAGTGATGTACGGTTTTGAGCGCCTGGCGATAAGACGCTCAGATGTCGTGCTGCCCGTCTGTGATGCACTCGCAGTCCGCGTACAGGAATATGCTCCCAAACTACCGTTGTGTGTTCTGGAAGATGTCGCGATGGATCTTCAGCCAAGCGGTAAGCCGATTGACGATATTAACAAGCTGGTGCCCGACAATGCTGTTGTGGCGATGTATGTCGGCAACCTTGAGCATTATCAGGGTATTGACCTGCTTATCCATTCGTTGGTCGAACTTGACGATTGTGATGCACTACGTGTCGTGTTTATCGGTGGTAGTGATGATGACATTGAACGATATAAAGGCATGGCGGAAACGACAGGGGTGTCGGCACTGTGTATTTTTCTTGGTTCAAGACCAGTTGCCGACCTGATGTTATACCTTGAGCAGGCGGACATCCTCATTTCGCCTCGTATCAAGGGTGTCAATACCCCAATGAAAATCTACTCTTATATGGGAGCAGGCAAGGCTATTATTGCAACAGATATCCCCTCACATACGCAGGTCCTGGATGAAAACTCCGCAGTGCTGGTAGCAGGTGAACCAGCATCCTTTGCCACTGGACTGGCTACATTGTGTATGGATGCCAGGCTGCGCGAAACATTGGGACATGCGGCTCGGGATCTTGCCGAAAGCCGGCACACCTACAGTGTCTTCGAGAATAAATTGCTGAGTGTCTACCGGCAACTGGAAGCCGACAAACATGAAACGTGAAATTCAGCTACTTGCTGAAAATACATTTGATGTGCTGATTGTCGGCAGTGGCATATATGGTGCATTTCTCGCGCGTGAGGCCGCCATGCGCGGGTTGAGTGTAGCCTTGATTGAGCAGGGTGATTTTGGATGTGCAACATCTGCTAACAGTCAGAAGATTGTTCACGGCGGGCTCCGCTATTTGCAACACCTGAATCTGGTACGAATGCGAGAATCGATCCGTGCCCGCCGACAATTGCTTACCATTGCCCCCTATTTAGTGCGACCACAACGATTTCTGGTGCCGACCTATGGTTATGGTATGCAAGGTAAATGGATCATGCGTGTTGCACTACTGCTGAATGACATAGTCAGCCTGGATCGTAACAGGGGTGTCGATACTGGTCAGCGGATACCCGCGGGGAGGATTATTTCGCGGCGACAATGCATGGCCATATTACCCTGCATCGATCAGGACAGGCTGACTGGCGCAGCCCAGTGGCATGATGGATTTATCGAGGATACAGAGCGGCTGATGATAGCCATTATTCATACTGCCGTGCAGCAGGGAGCCGTCGCGGCCAATTATGTTACAGCCGAAGATTATACTATGGACGGCAATCGAGTCACTGGTGTTCATGTACGCGACAGGCTGGAGGGTGAAACCTTTAATGTACGGGCTCGCATGGTTATTAATGCAGCTGGCCCCGGGGCGGCTACGCTGGATGCGGGTCTAAGCCAGCAGCCCAGTGATACGCCTCAAGCATGGGTAAAAGCATTTAATGTGTTTCTCAAACGTCCATTATTCGATGATATGGCGGTGGGACTGAGTAGTGCGACCCGGCACATTGACAGGGATGCCGTCATCAACCGGGGTAAACGGTTCTATTTTTTCGTGCCATGGAAGGGAGGAACCCTGGTAGGCACAGAGTATGTTGCTGCTAGTCCAGACGATGATTCAACAAACCTTAGTCGTACAGAGCTGGAAGCCGTCATCGATGAGATCAATAAGCTGTGTCCATGTGCTGGCATAGCCAGGAAGGATATCGGTTTCTGCCACGTCGGTCTGTTGCCTGCAAACAGTGCAGACCCAGCTACCGATGCCGCCTCCCGCCTGCTCAAACACACCAGAGTTGTTGATCATGAAGCAACATCCAGCACACAGGGCCTGTTTACGGTAACCGGCATCAAGTATACGGTCGCTCCGCAGGTGGTTATCGATGTGATCGACAGGGTATTGGCCAGGCTGGATGTCCACGTAGCGAGACCGGATGTTGAGCCTGTTTTGTATGGTGCAGAGAAAGAAGGGGTTGAGACTGAGCATACCTACGACTCGAGGCTGTACAATCGATATGGCTGCCACTATGGTGACGTGCTGGAAATTGCCAATAGTGTGCGTGGATTACGAGACCTCGTCGGAGTTGATCGTGATACGATCGTTGCGGAAGTCATCTATGCGGTCCGCGAAGAGATGGCGGTCACGTTGCCTGATGTAGTCTACAGACGAACGGGCCTGGGAAGCACCGGTATTCCCGTCCGTGAAACCCTCAAACAGTGCGCGAACATCATGGCCGCTGAACTTGGCTGGAGCAAGGCACGCGTGAGCAAGGAGATCAGTAGTGTGGAAAGTGCTAGGAGCCTGTCCGAGAATAGACTG
The DNA here is from genome assembly GCA_002897635.1 of bacterium BMS3Abin11. Taxonomy (NCBI): domain Bacteria; species bacterium BMS3Abin11. The sequence goes on from BDTD01000012.1 coordinate 26,125, forward strand.
ATCGACTGCGAACAACCCTGATTGGCCATATTTCCCGATCTTTTTCTCCCAATAGAATAACTATTCGGCTCAAAAGATCGAAAAATCTGCCTCAATCAGTTTCGCTCTCGTTACGATCGCTATTCTCGGACAGGCTCCTAGTGTGTACTGTCGTGGACAGGCCGGAGTGTGAATCATTTTTCACAGTAACCATCAATTTTACTGCTGAAGGGCAGCTGCAGTTAAAAGTTTAAAATTGATGGCTAAGTGTATTTAATCCCTATGGGCATAATTCCCCGTGGCTTGCCACGAAAACTGTAGGTGCGAATTCATTCGCACAATGTGCATAAACATTGGCATCGCTGTGCGAATGAATTCGCACCTACATTTAATACCCCGTCAGCTTGCTGCGGGGTAGTTTATTGGAGTTTACAGGGCAAAATGTCTATAATCGGCCACCGTTTTTACGTTCGCAAAATAATACAAATCAATCAATGAAATAAACATGGTGCGTGCTATGAAGTTTAAATCTGTTTTCTTACAGGCGATTTCCATTGCCTGCCTGCTAGGTTTATCTGGTCAGACACTGGCACAGCCTGACCCCGCTTCGCAGGAGTTTCTCAAGCAATATGGTCTACAAATCGTTAACGTGTTTCCAGCCTGGAGCAGCACGACAGGCAGCGGAATTGTCGTTGCTACTCTGGATTCCGGGGTGAATACGTCTCACGTTGAGATGGTTGGGAGAATAGCTGCAGGCGGCGATGTTGGTGATGTGGATGATGGCGGCGGCCATGGGACATCTGTCGCGGGTATTATCGCTGCGAATTTTAATGGCCAGGGCATCATCGGTGTAGCTTATGATGCATCAATCCTGCCGATACGCGTCGCAGATTCAAACCGCTTTGCCAGTTCAAATTCTGCAGCAGCAGGATTTAATCGAGCGGCAGCGCGCAGTGATGTACGTGTAATCACATATACCGCCGGCACCATTTTTTCCGAGCCCCAGAATAGCGCGATCATAAATGCCGTAAAAGTTGGTAAGCTCGTGGTAATTAGAGCCGGAAATGATGGCCAGGCAAACCCGGATATTCCGCCCTCAGTCTATAACCAGTTTAATGGTGGCGGCATCATCGTTGGCGGAACGGGACAAAACAGCACTCTTCTTGATATGTCAAATCGTGCGGGCGGTGCAGCAGCTGTCTATATGGTGGCGCCAGGCCTTAGTATTCATGCACCGGGTAATCGTGGCAATACTAGTTATGTAACCTGGACAGGCACATCAGTTGCAACACCACATGTGGCAGGTGCGGCAGCATTGATACTGGCACAAAACCCTGAGCTTACCAGCCAGCAGGTGGTGGAAATTCTGTTTAACAGTGCTACGGATCTTGGTGCCCCAGGTGTTGATCCCATCTATGGGCATGGCATGTTGAATGTCGGCGCGGCACTTGCGGCTCAGGGTGGTGTTGGGTCTTCCTCAGGTGGCTCAGGCGGCGGACTGGGCGTAGGAATAGCCGCCCTTGCTGTTGGCGGGGGCCTGGCCTATTTCTGGAACGAGAATGAAAAAGCAAAAAAAGAACTGGAAAAGACGCTGGTTTTTGATAAGTACAACCGTCCGTATATCATGAATTTAAACCAGACATTAAATGTACAAAACAGTACGCCAACATTGTTCAATGTGATGAATATGTTTGATCGTCAGACACGTACTGTGGATGTCAGCATGTCTGATAATCTTTCATTGTCTCTGCATACACGAACTACTAACCCGGCAGATTATGTTTTTCTGAAAGATTCAGATCCTTTCCTTGAGAATTATGATGAGGTAAGAGACAGTGATCTTTCAATGAAAATGGCAGGAAATTTTAACAGCGGCTTTTCATTCAATCTTCAGCACAATTATACCCCTTCAAGTGGGTTCGATATGGTCGGTAATTTATCATTAAGTGAGAACTTTATCTGGGCCAGCTCATATGGGTCGCAGTACATGGGCTTCGGTAATCGTTCTGATAATGTCAGTATGGGTTACAAAACCAGTGAAAAACTTTCGTTCCAGCTTGGGGCCAATCGTCTAAATAGTAACAGGCTAAATGGACTAAGCAGTGAGGCGGTGATGCTGCAGGGTAGTTATTCACCAACTGAAAAAATGAGTGTTTCATTACGGGTAAATAATCTTTTTGAAGATGGCAATCTGCTTGGTGGTGCGTCGAGTGGAGCATTCAGTGTCGCGAATGCTAATACCACTGCAATTGGCCTGACAGGACAGTACCGAATGTTTGATAAATTTTCTCTGTTTGGAAGCTTTACCGAGGGGTTTACCGGGGTAAAGCAGCAGCAAGGCTCATTCCTGCAGGGGTTTTCGGCCTTAAGAAGTTACTCATGGGGAACCGGGATAATCGGTAAGAGCCTGTTCCGCTATAATGACCGCGCAGGGCTCGCTGTCTCCAGCCCTCTGCGTATCAGCAACGGTAGTGCCGATCTCCTCGTGCCGCAGTCACTCGACAGTCAGCGCAATGTTATTAATAGTCGAACACGTGTTTCTCTTGCCCCAGAAGGCAGAGAAATCGATTTAGAAGCCTTTTACAGGATGGATCTGAACCATCGTACCCAGATCGGCACAACGTTAACATATCGCGATACCCCGGAAACTACCAGCTATGTTGGTAAAGGACTATCCGTGTTTACGACTGTTGGCTTAAGGTTCTAGTATGGCGTAACGAATAACGTGACCCTGTCAGCGTGGTGCAGTTGAGTGCTATACCAGACGGATTTTCCTGTCACTGAGCAGAAAGCACCATGAGAATACTTTCTATAGTCATACCTGCCTATAACGAAGAAGCCTCTATTGGAACTCTGTTAGAGAAGATAGCTCAGGTTGATCTGGAATCCGTCGGGGTGAATAAGGAAGTGATTGTCGTTGATGATTATTCCAGCGATCGAACCGGTGAGATAGCCAGACAACACAAGAATGTGTCCTACTATCTGCAGCCGGAAAACCGCGGTAAAGGTTCGGCGGTCAAGCGGGGGATCTCGGTTTCTACAGGTGACTGGGTACTGGTGCAGGATGCGGATCTTGAGTATGAACCAAACGACTACATCTCCATGATTGAGGCGGCGAGCCACGATCCCGAGCACACATCTATCTATGGTAGCCGCCTGCTAGGGCAGGCTGTATTGTTTCCGGAAGGAAAGCTCATCAAGAGCAAACACAGGGAGCAGAAGTTCGTCAACTGGTTGGCCAACCGCTTGCTTACGATCTTTGCCTTTATACTGTTTGGAAAGTGGATCACCGATACCTTAACGGCCTATAAGCTCTATCCTGGCAAGTTGATTCGTTCCTATAACATCGTTACTAGCGGATTTGAAACAGACCATGAATTGACGGCATTCCTGATCAGAAGCAACATCAAGATCATAGAGGTGCCGATCCACTACTATCCCAGGGGTGTAGAAGAGGGAAAAAAGATAAAGACCACAGACTTTTTTATTGCCCTGATTACCCTCCTCAGATTCAGATTCCGTAGATTGCCCTGATCTTCTGGCCCTCCGATTTAATGAGTTTTTCTCCCGCAAAGCGATCTGCAATCCTTGCCTTCGGTGCGGTTTTGCTATTGGCACTGGGGCTGCGCGCGTTCTTTATCTGGATCAGCATTACCCACCTGCCTGTTACCGGAGATGAGGCCCTCACTGTTTTAATCTCCAAGCAGGTGATCAGAGGGGAGTGGCCATTATTGATCAGTGGAACGCCCTATCTGTTTCCGATCGAGGGCTATTTGATGGCCCCCCTGGTGGAGTGGATGCCGAGAAACGTTGTCGGTGCACGCTATCTGACTTTGTCCCTTGGGCTACTGTCCCTTGTCGGTTTCTTTTTTCTCGTTAAAAAGGTTCTGCCCAGGGACAGCCAATGGCCTGCGTTTCTCCTGGTTCTTTTCCCATCTGCCTACCTGTTGATCATCCAGTCGGGGTATGTGCCGCCAAATTATGCGACCAGTATTCTCCTTGCCTGGGCAACTTCCTCTCTGTTGGCAGTGTCTTTCACTTCCTCTCGACCTTATCTTCTGTACCTGGTCATCGGGGTCATTGGCGGGATTGCGTTTGGCGTGCACATGCTTGCGATCTCCTACATATTTCCCGCCTTTATATTGATACTGCTGGGCAGAAATTTTATCGATGCTGCAAAGGGCGCCGGCAGTTTTTTGCTTGGGATGCTGATAGGACTCGTACCTTTTATACTTTCTATCGTGCTCTACCCTCACGCACAGGAAGCCGTCTCAAAGACCCGGCCAGTCCTTGAAGTAATCCGGCGTCTATGGGATCCCGCCCTTAGCCAGACACTGCCTGGAGCGATGGGCATCAACCCGGTTTTGTTTCCTGATTTTACTGCCCACCTGGGTCAATTACCCATATTGAGGAATGTTTTTGCCGTCGCCTATTCGCTTCTGATTCTTGTTGTGTTTTTCCACAGACTGGTCCAGTTTGTTCGTCATGTCAAACAAGGTCGCTGGCCTTATCTCGATATCCAGGATTACTTTCTGGCCTCCAGCCTCATTGCCATTGTCCTGTTTGCCTTTAGCGAGCGTGCGACTGCCGAGTCGTACAGGTATCTGGTGGTACCGGTAATCTTCTTTCCCTTTTTGTTTGGCTATGCATTTTCAATTTCCGGGAGAAAATTGCGCTATGCAATGGGTTCGGTTGCTGTGGGTCTGGGGCTGTTTAATTTCGTAACCTCTATAGAGGTCATACGTTCCTGGCGTACACCACAGTTTGCAGGCGAGATTGCAAAAACTCCCGAAATCATTCCCTTAATAGAAGAACTTAAGAAAAAAGGTATTGACCGTTGTTATGCCTCATTCTGGTTGGGGTATCGTATTATCTTTCGAACGGATGAAGAGATTATATGCGCACCGCCCTATAACGAGCGCTTTCTTGGATGGCCGATTCCATACAAGGATAGGGTCGATAAATCACCGGATGCTCGTTATATTCTTACCCACGGCTACGATACAAGACTGCCAATTACCGCATTTGAACGACACATGAGGGAACAGAATGTTTCTTATTCGAAGTGGAATGTCGGGCCATTCTATATCTATGAGGACTTCCATCATAAACAGGCCGATGTGGACACCAGAATTTCCAGCCAGGACTATTCACTAAACAGCAGTACCCAGGGGTCGGGGCTAGAAAACCTCAGTGACGGCAATGAGCTTAGCTCATGGGCTAGCGGTTCTGAACAGAAGGTGGGCATGTGGTTACAGGCGGAGTTTAATGCCCTGCGTACAGTCCAGCGAGTGACCCTGGTTTACCCCTTTATCTATCCAGATATCCCCGATGAGACTGCCAGGTCAATCAGAATACTGGGCCGAAGAGGTGACTCCTGGACTGTTATTGCGGACAATATGGCACATCATTTCGACAGAATCCGGTTCCGGGAAAGACACCCGGTCTACGGTGGCATGCATCAGACTTTCTGGTTTGAGCCTATCCAGCTTGATGCAATAAAAGTAGAGATTATTGTGCCGAGAAAGGGAAAGCTGTGGAGAATGAGTCAGTTAGAATTTGGTTCTCCGTGTGAAGGTTCGACGGGTTGTTGAGTGGTTGGGGCCGCAAGAGGTTTCATTTTAATCCCTATGGGCATAATTCCCCGTGGCTTGCCACGAAAACTGTAGGTGCGAATTCATTCGCACAATGTGCATAAACATTGGCATCGCTGTGCGAATGAATTCGCACCTACATTTAATACCCCGTCAGCTTGCTGCGGGGTAGTTTATTAGTAATTTTCTCCACATAATTGCAGTGTTAGCTGGCGCACATCTTCAGGAGTATTGACTCCGACTGTTTCTATTTCGTCCGTTCCACTCATTGGCATCACCACTTCCCGTTTAGCAAGCCAGGGAATAAACGGCAGAAAATTACGCTCTCCAGTAGTCCCACCGAGTTCTGGCGATGATGAAAAACTGTTTTCCAGCTGCTGAAAGGCGGAGAGTGACATTGAAAATAGCCCCATGTCATTATTCCCTGTATCCGGCATCTCATCCCCTTCTCGACGCTGCAGGACACGAGAAATCTGACCTTTATCATCCATGTCGAAATGAATATAAGGCGAGGACTTCCGGATTATTGGAACAATCATGGGTGGATCGTTCTTCTCCTCAAGTCTCTTCATGCGATCCAGGGTCTTAGCTTGAATGGCGACTTGATCACACCATGTGATCCATATTCTTTCAGGCCGGATTTCCCGCACCGCTCTTCCTGCCTCAAGAATTGCATCCAGCATCCCGGTAGGTTCACCCTGAATCACTATCCTGACGGGCAATTCTGAACTTCTGAAATATTCCTGCGCTAGCTCAAACGCATCGGTACTGACCACAACCACTGCTTCATCAACAAAGCGACAGTGTAAATCCAGTACATGATCAATTAAGGGTTTGCCGCATAAAGGATAGAAAAACTTCGGCTTATCGTAACCCAGACGTGTACCACGCCCAGCCGCTGGAACTATCAGTACCCTTTTCACTGAAGCACCCCTAGCTCGATCAGCCCGTCGTTCAAATTAGCATAAGCACCCATGAACAGGTCAGCATCTGAGCGCACGCCAGTATGAACCGTGCATACTCGTACGCCCGCCGCAATAGCGGCTTCCACACCAGATTGACTGTCTTCAAGGATCAGGGTTTTTCCCGCAGGAACTGCGGATTTTCTCAGTACTTCATTGAACACCATGGGATCGGGTTTGCCCTGGATCACTTCATCGGCCGTTACAATAAAGTCGAAACACGCAGTAATACCCATACTTCCAAGTGCCAGAAGCGCGGATGCCCGCGATGCACCGGTCGCCACAGACATGCGCCAACCATCAGCGTGAAGTTTATTAATGATCTCCACTGCGCCCGAACAAACCTTAAAGTCGTGTTTCATCTCCCGACGCGCCATTTTCTGCTTGAACATTACCCATTCGTTGATTTCTGCCTCAGTGGGCTCTAGCGACCGAGTGATGGTTGAAACAACCTCCACCGTTCTTTTCCCAGCGATAGTGTCATATTCAGGCCCATGGATTCCAAGTTTATCCCAGAGTTTCTGATAGGCCGCCAGGTGGCAGGGGGATGAGTCGATTAACACGCCGTCCAGGTCGAATATAAGGTATTCAATATGGGGCTGAAGTGAAGTCATCCGTGTTGGCCAAACAGGCGATTCTTCAGGATTACCCCTAGCGCTTTCAGTCCATCCATTACTGTAGTCCGCTTTACTTTTTTCGGAGACTGGGAAAAAAAACGTACAGGCATTTCCAGTACTTCACCCCTTTTTTTCAGGATACCGGAGAGCAATTGCTGATTATAAATCGTCGGTTCCCGATTAAAGGGGATATCTACCAACAGGCTTTTACGGATTACGCGTACTCCCGACAGCGAATCGGAGATGTAGCGGCCGAATAAAAACAGATAGACCAGGCTAAGTAAATGGCTGCCAAGATAACTGATTGCACCAATAATGCGCCGATGCTGGAAACGTAGACGGTAGGAATCATGAATATCATTTACTGACAGCCTCCGACTTCCCCATACGGCATCCAGGTCACTGGATTCAAGGACGCTAATCAGCTTCATGATATCACCGCCGTGATACATCCCGGAGGATTCAAAGAGTACTACGTAGTCGTAATCAGATTCTGACAGGAATTGCCGGACATCCCCGGGTAGAACATGAATAGTCCGGAAAGGCAGGAATTCTTGCAACGATTTCGGCAAGGGCGATTCCAGTTCGCTGATGAGATCTATATTCGGTAGCCGTTCCGATGCTGTATGACGCAGCATTTGCAACACACTCTGGGTGATTTTATCGGCAGAGATCGCTTCCTGCATCAAAACCGCTAATTTCAGGCTCCGCCTCTGACGGAAGATAGTATTGATAAACGGTGTCAGCGCTTTGTCTGCATCATGAAATCCAGAAGAGCCATCTTCGTATTCGCCAATACGAATGGCACGTGGGTCATCAATCAGGCCAAGATCACCTGGCGCAATATGAGCGGCGCCACTTCGGGCCTGGTCTGGGTAATTGATCAGCGAATGTGTCACCAGTAGTGGATCCGGGAAATCCCTACTGTCTTTTTCGCGCAAATAGAAGCGGGCGCGATCGGCGATATCAACGGCCTGATAATTCGTAATCTCTGCATCTTCATAGATGTTGGTGATCAACAGTTTGATAGCCGTGAAGTTGGCCGCGATCGCATGACCAATTTCAGGTGTCATATAGGAAGGGTAAAGACTTGAGTGCTGCGTGCCCGGTGAATATATAATCAGATCAGCCCTCTCCAGTGCCTCCAGAGCGGCAGAATTTGCAACCGGGGCAACGGAGCGCTGCTGCAAGCATTCCATAGCCGCGACTTTATCCATTTTTTCCAATGAGGACTTTTCTAACTCATCGAAGGGGCTGCCAATCAGGTAGATATCTTCAATATGGTTCTTCTGTGCCGAATCAACAATAGCTTCTTCGCTGGCAAGGAAATGATTATTCCTGTCCAGAGCCACCAGGAAGAGATTTTTGCCATTGGTAACATTAACAATCAATCCATCAGGCAACCCCATGAGACCACAATAATTGTCTACTGCTCGGTTAAAATCTCGCCCTTCTGCCAGATAACAACCTGTAAACACCAGGTTGCCGATGGCGCAATCAGCAAACGCAAACCCACCTGTTCTGTATATTGAGAGGAAGTGCCCCAGCCTGTCTGCAACCATTGACAGTGTTTGCGTGTTCAACTGCTGCACCACAGACCTGACATCATTTACCGTAACCGGCAATTTATCGATACGCTGCTCCGCCAGCATTTTGACTGCGCATACGCCATCCTGATCGGACAGATCGACGGGTAAGCGCAGATCGAATAATTCTATCAGCGCGCACTCGCAGGTATTCAGTTCGTTAGCAAATCGGGAGGCATTCTTTCGGAAATCCGAGGGGCCCAGGCTATCCCCCAGAAAACGGCGTACCTCACCCGTTGATGCGCCATCGTCATAACCATTGATCAACACCGTTAGCGAAAGCCCTGGTTGCCTGACTAATCGCTTTGACAGCACTGTCGAACCACGTCCTCCAGAAAATATGACTACTTTCATCAGTTTAATAGGCAGCTAGTTGTGGAGTTGGGTAAAGGAAGAATAAACGACCCCTTTTCTAAAATCCAGGGATAATGGCTGTTTACCGGAGTGAGGATCCATGATGGAGAGGCGGCGTTTAAATGGCCGGCAAATTATTTCACAAAGCAGTCCGGTAAACCAGACAGCTGCTTCCGGAATTCTGATCAATAATGTTTCGTGCATCGATAAAGCGGGGCAGTTCGTTCAGGTTCATTGGTCTGTTTGTCGGCTATCAATTTTCGGTATAAAGCGCCAGGTATTGTGCATAAAATATGAGATTTGATGAATATTTCATCAAATAACGAAAAATTTCGATGGAAAATTATTCATTCAGAAAATGTTCGAGCATTTTAACAGAACTCAAAACGAGAATTAGTAACAATGCTAATTGATCAGAGGTTCCTCAGGTGTCTATAATCCGCGTTTGACACTGGAAAGACAATCAAAGACAGGACATTGAAGGATATAAGATGAAAGTACTGGTTACTGGAGGAACAGGTTTTACTGGCAAGGCACTGGTCAGACGCCTGATTAATGAGGGACATGAAGTCGTAGCGCTTGATTATAAGGAAGGGCTGGCAACCGATGAGCTCCGCAATATGGGGGCCGAAGTGGTTATTGGCAGTGTGGCGGATAAGGAAGTGGTTGAAAAATGCATGCAGGGGGTCGATGTGGTCCAGCATCTGGCTGCGGCATTCAGGGAACTCAATGTACCTAATAGCTATTACGACGAAATCAATGTGGGTGGTACCCGTAATGTTCTGGAAGCAGCTGAGAAACAGGGCGTGAGTAAATTCATTTACTGTAGCACCTGTGGTGTGCACGGAAATGTTGAAAACCCACCTGCAAATGAAGATGCACCCATTAATGCAGCAGACTATTACCAGCAGACCAAGTATGCCGCCGAGCCGGTGGTACACGAGTTTGCAAACAGAGGTATGAAAACAGTTATTACAAGACCCGCCGCCATCTATGGGCCCGGCGACCCGGAACGCTTTTATATGATTTTTAAACGTGTGAACAGGGGCAGCTTTCCCATGTTTGGCAGTGGTAAAACCCTGTATCACCCTCTTTATGTGGAAAACCTTGTGGATGCACATATGCTGGCTATGGAGCCAGGCAAGGGTGATGGCCAGACATTCCTCATTGCCGATGAAGAATATGTTGCCATTGATGACCTGGTCAGAAGAGTGGGTAAAGCGCTGGGCGTGGATGTAAAAATTCAGTATTTCCCTATATGGCCGCTCATCATTGCAGGACACGCATTCGAAAAAGTATGCAAACCTTTCAAAATTACGCCGCCGATATTTCCACGGCGAGTCGACTGGTATCGACAGAACCGCGCCTTTGACATAAGCCGGGCCAAAAAAGAGCTGGGATATGTACCCAAAGTGGGCCTTGATGAAGGGCTGGCCAAAACGGCCGAGTGGTACCGGAGTGAAGGCTATCTCCAGGGAACCTCTGATTAATCAGAGGTTCCCCTGGTCTTTTCCCGAACTATACTGCTCCCGTATCTGCTCCAGACTGACATGTCGTACATCATGCCCTTTGACCAGGTAGATCACGTATTCACAGATATTGGTGGAATGATCACCGATTCGTTCCAGTGAGCGCGCACACCAGTTCAGGCGCAACACGTTTTTTACTTCACGCGGGTCTTCCATCATGTGGGTAATCAGCATACGGGTAAGTGATTCAAACTCCCGATCGATTTCCGGGTCACGTCCCGCTACCCTGATCGCTGCCTCCACATCCATACGGGTGAAGGCATCGAGTGCACCGTGCAGCATCTCGATGACATGTTCACCCAGGTGTAGTAAGTCTGAATAGTAGGATTGCGGCTCCTGGCTGTTGGCCAGTTTTAAGGCAAAACGACCAATTTTTTCCGCTTCATCACCAATCCGCTCAAGATCCGATATGGTTTTGATAACAGTCAGAATCATGCGTAAATCACTGGCAGCAGGCTGTCTGCGAGCAAGAATATCAGTACATTCCGCATCGATTTCGACCTCCATACCATTTATCCGATAGTCTGAGGTGGCGACTGTTTCCGCCAGGCTGCTATCGCCCTTGATCAGTGACCGCAAGGCATTCTTACACTGCTTTTCAACCATGCCGCCCATGGTCATAACCTTGCTGCGCAAGTCTTCAAGTTCTTCGTTATATTTTCTTGAAATATGCTGATCAATTTGCAGGTTTTCCATTATTTTCTCCTCAACCCGGATGTTTCATAGGAATGCAGATTTTTCCAAAAACTGCATAGCGTTGATTGGGACATTATATATTTTCAAGTATAGGATAGTTCTTCATTATGTTTTACTGTTAAGGCACATATTTAGCGTTCTTATGAAATATCCGGGTTAATTCAGCCGAATCGTCCGGTAATATAACTTTCTGTCAGCTGGTGTTTGGGTGTGGTAAATATCTCCCGTGTATTACCGACTTCTATCAGTTTTCCTAGATGGAAATAGGCTGTACGCTGTGATACACGTGCTGCCTGCTGCATGGAATGGGTGACGATGACGATAGTGTATTTCTCTTTTAACTCATCCATCAACTCCTCAATACTTGCGGTGGCGATTGGATCCAGTGCCGAGCAGGGTTCGTCCATCAGGATGACTTCGGGGCTAACGGCTATGGCGCGTGCGATACACAGGCGTTGTTGCTGACCGCCTGATAGACCAGTACCCGGTTTATCCAGCTGATCTTTCACTTCATCAAACAGGCTGGCACGACGCAGGCTCTTTTCGACAATGTCATCCAGCTCTGCCTTGTTTTGTGCCAGGCCGTGGATACGCGGCCCGTAAGCCACATTTTCAAAGATCGACTTTGGAAACGGGTTCGGTTTCTGGAACACTATGCCGACGCGTGCACGCAACAGTACAATATCCATTTCCGTATCATATATATCCTCACCATCAAGCGTGATATTACCCTCAAAGCGGCAGCCGGGAATGATCTCGTTCATGCGGTTGATGGTTCGTATAAAGGTAGATTTACCACAGCCTGAGGGGCCAATCATGGCGATAATCTGATTGCCGCCGATATCTAGCGATACATCAATGATGGCCTGCTTGTCGCCATAGTAGACATTGACGTTGCGCGCAGAAATTCTGGCATTGTCGATGAAAGGCTGGCCTACCGTCTCTTGTTGTCCGGTATTGCTTGATGCGCGGATATCAAATTCACGCGGATCCGGCTGCATTTCGCCTGCAGGTTTATCGACAAATATATCTGTAGCGGAGCCCTTGTCTGTCACGCTCGTGTCAGTCACTATGGAGTCGTCCTTTATCATTATTCCAGTCTGCATTGTATCAGGACTCTACTTTAGTTCGAATCGCTTGCGCAGGTAAATAGCCAGTGCATTCATCAAGATCAAAAATCCCAGCAGTACCATTATGGCGGCAGAGGTCTTTTCTATAAATCCGTGTTCCGGGTTGTCGGACCACAGATAGACCTGTATCGGCAGTACTGTTGACGGATCCGTCACACCACCAGGTACATCCACTATAAAAGCGACCATGCCGATCATTAACAAAGGTGCAGATTCACCCAGTGCCTGGGCCATGCCAATTATCGCACCAGTTAATACGCCAGGCATCGCGACTGGCAACACATGATGAAATATAGTCTGTAGTTTTGACGCACCGATGCCGAGGGCGGCCTCACGGATGGAAGGTGAAACGGCCTGAATCGCGGTGCGCGATGTAATGATAATTGTTGGTAGTGTTATCAGTGCAAGCACGATGCCGCCAACCAGCGGTGCAGAGCGCGGTAGTCCAAAGAAGTTGATGAAAACAGCCAGCCCCAGTAGGCCATAAACGATGGACGGCACGGCGGCCAGATTATTTATATTAATTTCGATTAGATCGGTGAACCGGTTGCGCGGTGCAAATTCCTGTAAATAAATAGCGGCAAAGACGCCTATCGGGAAAGCGAGCAGAAAGGTAACCGACAGGGTAAAGAAGGATCCAAACAAGGCAGCTTTGATACCTGCCAGCTCGGGTTCACGGGAATCACCAGCAGTAAAGAACGTGGTATTGAAGCGTGTATCGGTAAGGCCCGCTTCTTTCAGCTGATTTAACCAGCCTATTTGATTGTTTTTTACGCGCCGGTCGGATTCCGGGGTGTCCATACTCACCTGCCCTTTCAAATAGCTGTTGGCTTCGGAATGTGTCCGCAGCCAGAATTTCCTGGTCTGTCCAATAGCCTCAGGGTGGTTGACGACATAATCGCGCAGTTTATATTCGGCCCCGGCACTAATTAGCCGGTATAGCTGGTGCTTCTCTTTTCGTCCAGTGACTTCAGGAAATTTTTTGCGCAGACTGCTTTTGATCACAGCGTCATAATTCGCCTGCCGTAATTCATCTGCTGTTGATTTAGCATCTACGCCGAGCTTCTCAGGATCCAGATTAATGGAGAGCTGGATAAAGCTTTGCGTAAAGGCCGGCGTCCCTTTGCTGACAATATCTGCAAGCAACAGAAATAAAAAAACAAAGCCCGTTAACACTGCAAGCCGGCCATACCACTGGAAGCGTTTTTCACGCGCATAGCGCTTCCTTAATGATGCTGCTATCACAGCGGTATTCGGATTTGTACTTCTGTCTGAATTGCTGTCCGTCTGTTTATTCATATTGCTCACGGTATTTTCTGACCACATAGAGGGCGATGACGTTGAGTAGTAGAGTCACGAAGAAAAGTGACAGGCCCAGGGCAAAAGCGGCCAGCGTTTTTGGACTGTCGAATTCCTGATCACCGACCAGCAGGGTAACGATTTGCACCGTCACCGTGGTCACTGCCTCCAGTGGATTGATAGTCAGGTTTGCCGATAGCCCGGCAGCCATGACAACAATCATGGTCTCGCCGATGGCGCGGGACACGGCAAGCAGCACACCGCCAACGATGCCTGGTAAGGCAGCAGGCAGTACGACCTTTCGTATCGTCTCGTTCATCGTTGCGCCCAGACCCAGCGAGGCTTCACGCATGGCATCGGGCACTGCATTGATAATGTCGTCTGATACTGACATGACGAAAGGGATGATCATAATGCCCATAACCAGGCCGGCGGCCATGGCGCTTTCGGAAGATACGTTGAGGCCTAAGGATTCACCCAAATTACGGATAAAAGGCGCCACAGTGAGTGCGGCAAAAAAACCGTAAACGACTGTCGGCACACCGGCCAGCATTTCCAGTACCGGTTTACTTATAGAGCGAAAACGCTTGGTTGCATATTCGGACATGTAGATAGCGGACATCAGGCCGATAGGCACGGCAATCAACATAGCAACCAGTGTAATCAGTAGCGTGCCGACAAATAAAGGCACAAAGCCAAATGAACCGGATGCCGCCACCTGGTCGGCACGGATGGCCATCTGTGGACTCCATTCCAGCCCGAACAGAAAGTCTGTAATGGGAATGATCTTAAAAAAACGTACGGCTTCAAACAACACAGACAGGACGATGCCGGCCGTCGTCAGTACCGCAACAAATGAACAGGCAAAGAGTACCCACTTGAAGATGCTCTCAACATTATTGCGGGCACGGAATGAAGGCCTGATTTTCTGTATGGCTATTCCTGCACCTAAGACAACTATAACAAAGACCAACGCAATCTTGATCATACGGCTTGAAGATAACAACGAGTTTAAATAGGAAGCTGCTCCAATCTGATCTGCATTGAGTTGTGAGCTATCTATATTGCCAGCGGCAAAACTGACGATTTGATTGTAGTAGAGTCCGAGCTGGCTTTCCTGCATACTTTGTACGCTTTTCGGCAGGCTTGCCAGTACCATGTCGTACACTACCCTGTGTTCAAGTCCCATCCACAGGAGCAGAATGAATAAGGCCGGCAGGCCGGCCCACAGTGCCGTCATATAGCCGTAATATCGGGGCAAAGAGTGCAGCGATTTGATGCCACCATGCCCAGCTGCTACAGCCTGCGAACGCCTGTAGCCCAGCACGAAACTGATCACTGTTAGGATGATCAGTGTGAGAAAGACTGTAGATGTCTGCATGCGTGTTAATTAACGACCTCGACAATCAGGGTATAACTACATTTTCAGCACCTTAAGACTTTTTATGCTTTTCCGAACTTGTAGTAATTCTTTATTGCTTAGTGGGATTAGCCCTCTTTCAGGCAGGTAACCGTCTTCACCCATGGCCTTTTTTGAGGCGAACGCCAGGGCGTATTCCAGAATGCCGGGAATTTTACCCACGTGTGCATTCTTTATATAGAAGTATAACGGACGTGATACCGGGTAGTCACCACTGGCAATAGTATCAAAGCTTGGTTCCACACCGTCAATTGTAGAGCCCTGTATCTTGTCAGCATTCTCCTCGAGATAGCTGAAGCCGAAGATGCCTAGCGCATTCGGATTGGCCTGCAGTTTCTGTACGATCAGGTTGTCGTTCTCGCCAGCCTCAATATAAGCACCATCTTCACGTACCGCATAGGCGATAATTTTGAAGATACTCTTGCCTTTGGGAGCCTTGCCTTTTTTCTTCTTCATGCTGTCATAAACTGTTGACGCAATACCCAGTTTGGCCATCATGGCCTTGATCTCGTCAGCCTGAGAGGCCTTCATGCCACGCAATGCCTTGAGATCAGGAATCATCTTTGCACCACCACCAAGGGCCAGTTCAGCAAAGGCATCACGGGTCCCGGATGTTGGTGGTGGCCCGAGTACTTCAATTTTTATCGCTGGCAAGCTGGCGTTGACGTCTTTCCAGGTAGTATTGGGGTTGGCAATCACTTTACCACCAGAACCGGGTACCATTTTAGCAAGTGCCATGTATAAGTCTTTGCGTGTCAGATTAAAATGTGGTGCTTTTTTTGAGTTTGCAATGACGATACCGTCATAGCCGATCAGTACCTCGGTTATGCTGGTAACCCCATTCTTCTGGCACTTTTTATACTCACTTTTTTTGATACGGCGTGAGGCATTGGTAATATCCGGTGTGTTGGCCCCAACGCCTTTACAGAATAATTTAAACCCACCGCCGGAGCCGGTAGATTCAATCTTGGGCGTTTTGAAATTACTGGAACGTCCAAAACGCTCAGCAACAACCGTGGCAAAGGGATATACTGTCGAAGACCCGACAATGTTTATGGTATCACGCCCAATCGCATGGGCGTTGGTGATGCTGCTTATAGCTGCCGCAATGATAATACTGTGTATAATAAATTTTTTCATGTTAGATAGTCCCATTGTTATTTATTAGAATCAGTGTCTTAGTTACTCGACGGGATTTTAGAAACTAATTGTTACAGGATTATGACAATGCAAATTCTTTTAAGGCCGTTCTCGCACTGTTGTGAATAGCCAGTTGTAGGAGATTCGCTCGGCGCGATGTCCTGGACAAAAGACTCGGGACTAAGGACGAAAGAACAGGAAGTTGATGAGTTTTAATCCCTATGGGCATAATTCCCCGTGGCTTGCCACGAAAACTGTAGGTGCGAATTCATTCGCACAATGTGCATAAACATTGGCATCGCTGTGCGAATGAATTCGCACCTACATTTAATACCCCGTCAGCTTGCTGCGGGGTAGTTTATTCTTTCATCCTTAGTCCCAGGTCTTTCATCTCTTACTTGAAAAATCGCGCCAGGGACGACGCTATATAAGTGTTGAAAATCTCAGGCTTCGTCGCCGCCACATTCAACAGCCCGTGATGTCGCAAAACAGCAGGTAAAGGATGAACCGACAGCAGGCGTACTGGAAATATCAATATACCCGCCATGACGCTGAACAATATGTTTGACGATGGCCAGCCCCAGGCCGGTGCCGCCAGATTCTCGTGAGCGGCTGGAATCAACACGATAGAATCGTTCAGTCAGGCGGCTCAGATGCTGTTGCTCAATACCCTCACCATCGTCATTTACCGCCAGGCATGGAGCGCCGGAACCACTGCGGAACCATTGTAGCTCTATGGCTGTTTGTGCAGGATTGTGCTGCAGGGCGTTATACAGAAGATTATTGCAAAGGCTCATTATCTCCGGCCGCATGCCAATTAGACAAAGGCTGTCATCCGCAGTAACAGTGATTTGCCCGGTCTCGGCTCTGCCGGATTGAACGACATCCAGTGCCAGTTGCCGTAATATTTGTGCCATGCAGAGAGTCTCTCCTTCGCCAGCCTCCAGCGTAGAATTTTCCAGCCGGGAAAGCGTCAACATTTCGTTGATTATGTTCTCCATCTGTGTCGTTTGTTCAAGCAGGATGTGTATCTTGTCACGTAACTCATCTGTACTCCCATTGTCAGCAGATATCACATCAAGATAACCCCGAATCACCGTTAGTGGAGTGCGTAGCTCATGTGAAGCATTCGAGACAAATTCACGCCGTACGCGATTGAGCTGCTCACGGATGCTGACATCACGTACCGTCAGTAAAAGCTTATCCTGGCCATAATTGATCAGACGACAGGATAAAATGATTTCATTATCCAGCGGAGATGTGAGGCGTAGTTCCTGTTGTCGTTTCGCCGTCTGCAGGAATTTACGAAACTTGGGTTCGCGTAGCAGGTTATCAATACGCTGGCCAAGATCTCTCCGTGACTGTAGACCCAGCAGGGTTTCGGCAGCTTCATTAAACCACTGGATTTCACCTGTGGTGGTAAGAATAACGGTGGCATCTGGCAGTGCTTCCGCAGAGTCTCTGTACTGGCCAAGCAGCTGCGCAAGTTGTTTTTTACCACGTTTCCTGCTGGTTTTAAGGCGGTAGATATTGGAAATTATATTTTCCAGCACACCCCCTGCATTCGGCGTTTGTGAGCGTTTAAGGCCTTGCTGTATCCAGCGGTCGAGCCTGAGTAGCTGGTATAGCTGCCAGATGCAGTACGCTAGAAGAGCCAGGGCAATAGTCGGCCAGAACTGTGATGTCATCAAGCCGACAATAATTCCGGCAGCAAGCACCCAGAACAGGCGCCAGACTTCCTGGGATATGTTTTTGTTCATTGCTCAACCGTGACGCTAAAACGGTAACCGATGCCGCGAACCGTCTGCAACATGTGATCAACAGCGAAGCGTTTAAGCAGTTTTCGTAGACGTAAAATATGCACATCTACCGTCCTTTCTTCAATATAGATGTTTTCGCCCCAGACATAATCCAGTAGCTGACTGCGTGAATATACCCGGTTGGGGTGCTGCATGAGGAAAAAAAGCAGCCGGTACTCGGTGGGGCCGGGATTTACCGGTTCTCCAGCTATCGTTAGTTCATGCGCTACCGGGTCGAGTTTTATCTCCCCTGCCAGCAGAGGCAGCGCAGAGCCCTCGAAGGCTTCCGCACGTCGCAATAAGGCAGAGATGCGTGACAGCAATTCACGTGTAGAAAAAGGCTTCGTAATATAGTCATCGGCGCCGGAATCAAGGCCGTCAACCCGGTCATTTTCCTCGCTGCGTGCAGTCAACATGATGATAGGAACAATGCGTGTGGCCGCAGACCGGCGAAACCCGCGTACCAGTTCCAGGCCGCTGATGCCCGGCAGCATCCAGTCCACCAGCATCAGGTCTGGAATGGACTCTGCTATCGCCCGCCGGGCATCCCGGCCGTTTTCAACGCCTGTCACCAGGAAGCCTTCGTTTTCCAGGGTAAAGGTGATCATGCCGAGTATTGCGGCTTCGTCTTCGATCACCAGGATTTTTTTCTGCATGGTGGAGGGATTTTATAGGAATATGCCAAAAAATGTAGCAGCTTAATGTTACAAGCATGTTACAGCAGCGGCTTTAATTTTATTTATTGCTCCCCTGTGCTTTCTGCGAGAGGCGGATTTTGTTTATTTATAAAGTCAAAGGCTTTGTCTCTCACGGGGTTCACGGGGAACACAGGGAGGTCAAAGGCATTTTTCTTTGTAAAACCTTTTTTGGGTTTTTGCTTTCCCTGCGCCTCTACGGGCCCTGCGAGAGGCGGGTTTTGTCTTTTAAAGTCAAGGGGTGTAGGGGGCGGAGTTAAAATAATAAGTTAACTTCATTTTGCCTTGCATATTTCTCGCCCTGCTTATGCAAGTCAATTTTAACCAAAACTTCATAATTCCTTCATAATTCTTTAACAACGGACTCTTAAGGTGTCAAAAATTGTGATCCTCAATGTCCTCATGATCCTTGCAATTATAGAAGTCTATAAAACCACCCTTTCCTATTTTGCGGAAGGCAGGGTAAAGGTTACTTATATTATCGACACGGCGCTGGTGGTTATTTTGACAGAGGTCATGGCTTTCTGGTTTATGGAGACAGAGTACTCAAGACTTACTATGGTGATTGCTCTGGTCTTTACATTAATTGTGGCAAGAATTATGACCATCAGATTTTCGTCTACTAAAGTAAAAGGAATGGATAAAAAAGCTTTTTAGGAGAACAAATTATTATGTTGAAAGTATTGAAAAAGAAAAACTGGATGCAAGAGCTTTCTCTCTATTATGAGAGAATACGAAATTCATGTCCTGATGATAAATTAATGATCCTTTTCGATATTGACGGCACTATCCTTGATATGCGTTTCATGATCTTTTATGTTCTCAAGCTTTTCGATAAAACACATGGGACGGATTTTTTTAAAACATTAAAAGTTTCTGACATTGTTGTACACGAAAATCAGATAGAAAATCTTCTGGATCAATTCCAGGTTCAACAACAAATGAAAGAAAAAATTATCAAGTGGTATGTAAAGTACCGTTGGACATCCACAGCAATATTGGAGTCTCACCGCCCGTTTGTAGGCGTTATGGATGTTATCAGGTGGTTTCAAATGCAGCCGAATACATATGTTGGATTAAATACCGGTAGACCGGAATCCATCAGGAGAGATACTATTCGTTCTCTTAACGAGCTTGGTAAAGAATACAAGGTTATCTTCACAGATGATTTGCTTTACATGAACCCTTATGGATGGGAGAAGAATGTAACAAATTCCAAGGCTTCCGGTGTACGCCACTTTCAAAATGGCGGTTACCATGTTTTTGCTTTTATAGATAATGAACCGGAAAATCTGGAAGCTGTCTCAAAAAGCGATTTAAGCAAGGAAATTCTTTTACTTCACGCCAATACCATATACGAGTCTAAACGAAAAAAACTACCTTCTAATTCTGTCCGCGGTATAAAATATGATATTACAGATTTGATTCATGAAGAGTCTTTACCTCGGCACGTAAAGTTTGTGTGGCACGGTGTGAATGACAAGGCAAATTTAAGGCAGTTTATCGCATCAAATGTACAATGGGCTGAACTTGATATACGGCTTGGGCCATCTAAAGAGCGCTTGATACTCCGCCATGATTCTTTTAAAGAAATGCCTATGCAAGAAGGTGAAGATTTTCTTTATTTAGAGCAGGTATTGG
>BDTD01000013.1 GCA_002897635.1 bacterium BMS3Abin11
GAATTTTTTATATGACATCTCTGGTAACGGGGGCTTAATCATTCGTAGGGGGCTGCTGCAGGTTAGCGTAATCAATCATGGCCTGTAAACCTGAAGTGAATTTATTAACCGCAGGGGTTCGCAGGGTTTTTTCTGGTGATTTCATGCATGGCCTTTAGTTGTATTCAAAGGCAAATAGTGTGATATTTTCTCAATCTGTGAGACATCTGAATTTTTTGCGTAACTTTGTGATCCCTGCGGTTAAATGCTTTTGAATTTAAATACTTAAATCTGGAGATTCAATGTATATAGGCACACCCTTTTCTCTCGGTACTACAAAGGCCATGTTGTCAGGTAGCGGAGAACTGGGCAAAGAAGTAATTATTGCATTACAGTGTCCTGGTGTAGAGGTGATCGCTGTTGATCGCTACGCCAATGCCGATGATGTCGAAATGGCACGAGAAAATGCGAAGAAGATCGCTTCCCTGATCCGGTCCGTTAAGGCTAAAGCAGAGTTATGATTTCATTCGCCATCGTCATCCCGGCCTATCTTGAAGAAAGCACCATTTGTGATGTTGCAGAACGAGCGTTACTTCAATGTGACAATGTGATTATCATTGATGATGGCTCCAGTGATAACACCAGTGGAGTGTTGCAAAATATGCCATTGACCTTGTTGCGTAACGAAACCAATATGGGCAAGGCTGCTTCACTATGGCGTGGTATGCAGGAAGCGCTGGCGAGTGGTGTAAACGGTGTCATAACGCTGGATGGTGATGGTCAGCACCGCCCTGAGGATATCCCGAAGCTGATCAAATTGGCCAGTGAAAACCCCGATACCATCATTATTGGTTCCAGGCTACATGACCGAAATTCGATACCAGCATCACGTTACAGGGCCAACCGTTTTGCTAATTTCTGGATTGCCTGGGCATCCGGTTATCCGATTGAAGATTCTCAGTCTGGATTTCGCTTCTACCCGGCGAGTCTACTGAATAATATTCAGCTGGATACGGCTCGTGACAAATGTTTTGTCTTTGAAAGCGAAATCCTGATAGAAGCAGGATCAAGGGAGATAAGAACAAAAGCAGTACAGATACCTGCAATTTATGGTGAATCCATGAGGCCCAGCCATTTCCAGTCAGTAAAAGACATTATGCGTATTACGAAAATGGTGGCTGGTCGTCTGTTTCGTAAGGGTATGAACCTGCCCGGTTTCTATCGTGTAGTTATCGCAAAAGAGAAATGAAGGATCTGAGCAGCAGAGGGTTTGATGGCGATGCCAGGTTCACCTTTTTGCTGTCGTTGCTGGTTGGAGCACTGACACTGGGCCTGAGTCATGCATTCATTTTTTCCCGAGTCAGGAAGCGCGCAACGACTTGTCAACACACTAGTAATAATGCCACTGCTATAGCAGTTCCCGGACATCGGCTTAAAAATGGGAAAATTTCAGCCGATTATCAGTTAAGACTGGATCGTGCAGCAATCCTTTATCACGAATCAGATGATGCTGTTATCAGAATAATTGGTGGGTGTCCCTGCCTGGGTACCAGCGAGGCTCAGGCAGGAAACCAATATTTGATTGAACAGGGCATACCTGCCACGGCTATTTCAATGGAAGAGATATCCACCAATACACTTGAAAATATGAAACATTCTCGATGCTGGTTCAGCTTGTTTGATGAAGTGGTACTGGTTACCAATCGATATCATCTTGAACGCCTGCAGACCCTCGCCAGTGGGCTTGCTTTGACAACACGACCCTGTGCGGCGGAAGAATCAGTTGTTGTGCCGTTAAATAAACTACTGACAGAAACACTTTTTCTACACTGGTACTGGGCTGGTCGGATATACGCCACAGTGACGCGTAACCAGCGAATGCTGGAAAAGATAAGATAGTTCAAGGATAATAGCTTCCAGCAAAAGATCAATCAGGGTGCATCTATTATTTGATGCTGCCTGTTATTGTGAGCAACGCGGCAATCTCATCATTTAAATTCAATAGCCTGGAGATTGCTTCGTCGCAGGCCCTCGCAATGATGACACATGGAGTTGCCCTTAATTATCAGAAATAGAATAAGGACGGAGGAAATACAGATGATTAAAAAAACAGGATTAGGATTGTTACTGGTTGTTCTTGGGAGTTTTTCAGTAGTCAATACGGCAAATGCAAGATGGGCAGTACCTTTGCTGAATCCAGGTCCGGCATCCTGGGGATGTGACCTCAGCATGTCTGATGTAAAGAAAGGTATTAATACCGGCCTGATTGTCAAGAACTGGATCCCGTCTAATGAGCAAACGGGTTACACCCAGGGCAAGATTGTTGTTCGTGGCAAGCATACCCTGGTGGTTGATATCAACTACACCAGGGGTAGTTTCAATATCAAATATAAAAGCAGTAAAAATCTGAAGCATTCGGTTGATAGCGCAGGGGTAGAAAAAATTCACCCGAATGCCAACTCGTGGATGGATAATCTTAAGAATGCGATTACCACCGTACTAAAAGAACAGTGTAACTAAACAGACAGTAGTTGCTATTTGGAGACTCACAGTTTGCAGATACACAGTCGGCGAATTATTCTCCTGCAACAGCAATTATTACTGATTGCCTTCATTGTTTCGTCACCGGGTTTTGCCGGTGACAATCCTGATAACCAGAAAAAGCTCCCCAGCAATAGCTGGCACCTGTTAGTTGGAGCAGGCAGTTCTCATCCCGGCTGGGGAGCAACGCAGGAAAAAGTAGAAACTACCGATATCATCCTGAGGCAAAAGCGTCCACAGACAAAAACTCATGGTGAATCCTGGTACCTGAACCGCAAGTCAGTGCTGGTAGAAATACCGCTGACGCTGCTGCGAGAACCTGATGAGCCGGCCATGATTGGTTTTACCATGAATGTGAACTGGACATTTATTGCAAGCCAGCGGTTTCAGCCTTATATCTTTGCAGGCGGCGGTCCGGTTTATACAAAAGCGGAAATACCTGGTACCAGCTCCCGTCTGAAAGGTTCCTATCAGGCGGGAATAGGGTTGGACTTTTTGCTGGGCAGGTTCGGTATGAGTGTAGAGTATCGATACCACCATCTTTCAAATGGTGGGCTAAAAGAGCCAAATGACCCACTGAATTCTGGCAAACTATTACTTGGTTTTAGATTGCCGTTTTAATTTCAAACACCTACGGCATTGTGCTTCTTGCAAAGAACCAGGCCATTCACTCTGTGAAGCAGGCTTTGTAACTACATGCTTCAGATCTCGCAGAGACAGGACACGTAATCAGAGGTTCCCCCCCAGGGATTTAACTGCCATGCGCTGCACAGCAAGATTAATGCCTGGATGTTATGCTTATATCATGCCCGGAAGAGGAGGCTGAGCCTGCCAATCACCATCAACGCAAAGGCTAACAGTAACCCAAGAAACACACCCTTCTGTCTTTTCAGTATCATTATCATGGCTCAACATAACTATATTAAAATGCAACTTTAATTTCATAATGCAATTTCTATTCCACAACATAATTACAATGACTTACAGTCACTAAATTTTAGAAGTGTTAAATATCCTGACAGGTTTAAGGCATTTCTAATAAAGCCAGACCATTTGCCTGCTACGGCTGTCAGATGGAGTGATCAGGGAAATACTATGAAATATAGAAAGCTCAACCTTCAGCAATTTCTGAATGTCTCGGCAGGGTTGCGGACATTTACATATGGCTCGGCCAGGCTAAATCCGAACAATTCTAGATGATGTCCAGCATGTCCTGGATTTTTAAAAATAATACTCTTTCTCTGTGAACCTCTTTGTCCTCAGTGCTGAGTTGTTCTATAGTTATTTTTAGCGACTCTAAAGTTCACACGCTCTTAAGCATTTCGAACCACTCATACAAGCAGTTAATCAAGCATATCCTGTGCTGTTGTCCCACCCGAAAAAATAATCCTGATATTTCTTTTGCGTCTTCGATATGAGGCCAGGGTGCCAGGGAAGTGAAACAGGCACATAACGTAATAGATGATCTTAAACATGAAAAGGCGAGATTTAACCGGAGTATCTCGATAAAGATCACCGGCCAGGAGCGAGATGATACCTTCCTGGATACGGAAATTATTACCGGGTGCCATAAATAGTTTGTGTATGACCGGAGAATTAAATCGATGTATCAGCCAGGAGAAGGTTTTTAAGGCGTCATCAATTTTCGACTTATACTGTTTGAGTAGATTCTGGCTATTTTCAGGTTTCATCAGGCAGGCATCGATAATTTCCGCGGCACTGACGGCACCGGACATGGCGATGTGGACCCCGCTGGAGAAGACCGGGTCAATGAAGGCATAGGCATCACCGATCAGCAGGTAGTTTTCACCGGGCTTACCAAACATGCGAGAGGAAGAATAGGTGAAGTTACCTGTTGCTCTTACCTCACCAACCTGTGTCGAGTCTTTCATCCGCTCTGCAACTTCAGGTGCCATGTTTATCGTATGCTGTAAAAAATCATCAGGCGGGCAATCACGTGTTTTCAGATACTCCGGGAAGCATACCGCGCCGACACTCATCGTGCCATCCTTCAACGGGATCATCCAGAACCAGCCATGTTCAAACCAGTAGATGGAAATATTACCTTCATCTTTACCACTACGCCTTACCACGTTTTCAAAATGGCCGAAGATGGCGGCACTATTATGTTTTTTACTTTTTTTCTTGAGTTTTTTTCTGCGTGACAACAGCGATTCTCTGCCGCTGGCATCAACCAGGAACTGACAAGCAAGCTGGAGCGTTTGACCATCTTTTGTGATCGCGGTTACGGTAACAGTATTATCGGGGTTAAATACTACGTTGCTAACACGTGTACCTTCCCGGCAATCAACACCCTTGTCTATGGCATTTCTGAATAAGATCTCATCAAACTCAGAGCGTCTGACCCCATAGGCGTGTGGGTGACCGCGATCCAGTGCAAAGTCGAAATAGAAGGTTTCAGATTTGTTGTTCTCAAGCTGCGAATTGAATTCAGCACCGTACTTGAGAATTCCGATTTCTTTAACCTGTTCGCTGACCCCCAGTTTTTCAAAGATGGGAAGGGTCATTGGCAACAGGGATTCACCGATATGGAATCTTGGGTGGTGGTCTTTCTCCAGCAGTAGAACATTATGGCCTTTTTCGCGCAGCAGTGTGGAAAATGTTGATCCGGCAGGGCCTCCACCGATGACGATGACATCGAATTCGGCATTTATTGTGGTATTTCCTTTTTCCAGTGCCATTATTTTTTTCTCTGTTTAGTCGCTAATTATGCCATGGGGAGATGAATCATTATATTCAATTATGCTGACATTTCTTCAGAGGCCTTTGATTTATTTGTCATTGCGAAAAACGAAGTGGCGAAGCAACCTTGTGTGACTGATTCTAAAAAAAGAGATTGCCGCACTTCGGTGCTCATGAACGCAAGGATGGCGAAGCCTTCCTGCAGGAAATGCCCGAAGTGTGCAATGACGGATTTCTTTGATTTAATCAGAGCTTCCTTAGGTTATAATCATCCGGTATCAAAACTAAATGAAAAGTGGAGCAGGGGTTGATGTCAGAGTTTGAGAACGAAATAGCCGAGATGATTATTGAAGTGCTAAATCTTGAAGATATCTCGGTAAAAGATATCGAACCGGAGGCTCCATTATTTAACGAAGGCCTTAGTCTGGATTCTATCGATGCCCTGGAACTTGCACTGGCCATCTCTCAGCGCTACGGTTTTCAGGTCAAAGCCGATGACGCCGACAACAAAAATATTTTTAGCTCATTACATGCACTCGCCGGGCATATAGAAGCAAATCG
This sequence comes from bacterium BMS3Abin11, assembly GCA_002897635.1. Lineage (NCBI taxonomy): Bacteria > bacterium BMS3Abin11. The sequence continues at coordinate 5,785 of BDTD01000013.1, forward strand.
GGCAGGCTGATTTATGGGCCCCTCTATATAATTCTGGATATGACAGGTTTTGAATCATTATCTGATATATCCAGAATTAATAGAGGTGCCTATATAGAATGAACAGGCAAATACAGGTGCTTTTCCCCTTGTTGCTCCTCACCTATCCGTTAGTACTCCATTTCAGCATTTATTCGGGCCATATTGACCTGGTGGTCATCTATATGGCTTTCCTGCTAAGTTTTCCATTTTTGTCTGTTGTGCTTAGATGGAGGAGGCCCAAACCCTGGCAGGTTATCGCGGTCGCACTGGCAATAATTCTGGTGATTTCAGCAGAGGGCAATGAACAGTATATCGTTAAGTTCGTTCCATTAAGTGTGAATGCTATTTTACTGTGGTTTTTCGCCTCAACACTAGTAAGTGGCAGGACACCGCTGGTAACCCGCTTTGCCAGCCTGATGCGTGATGATATGCCACCTGCCGTTCTGGTCTATACGCGCCGGGCAACTATTGCATGGGCGATTTATTTCCTGGTGATGCTCATAGCTTCATTACTGTTTGCTTTCTATGCCCCCATTGAGATGTGGTCTTTTTTTAGCAACATTCTCAGTTATGTCCTTCTGCTGATGATGTTCCTGGCTGAATTTACAGTGCGAAGAATGTTTCTACATGAACATATGGACTACACATTTGCCGAGTTTATTCAACGTCTATGGAATGTAGACTTCAGCAGTATTTTCAGGCAGTGAACCAGTACCCATTAATAGCCAGAAATGATTTCGACCAGGTCTGGATCTTTACAGCAGGAGACCAGCTAACTGTCGGTGAAGTTTTATTCCGGGCAAGAACCCTGTCACAGATATTGCCTGATCATCGATACTGTCTTTTGCTTTGTGAGCATCGCATCAATTTTATTATTGGTTTTCTGGCGGCTCTGTGGTGTAAGCAGACCGTACTATTACCGCCAAACCGGTCACCCGAAGTCACACAGTCACTGCTTAGTGAATATCCTGATAGTGGGTGTCTGACAGATACTGATGACAAAGTCAGCAATGCAGAGACATTACTTTATGATTATGTCACTGCTACGCAGGGTTCTATTTCTGAGATTCCCCTGATTGATTCCAGGCAACTGGCCTGTCTGGTGTTCACTTCGGGCAGCACTGGTAAGCCTGCAGCCAACGCAAAATTCTGGGGTGACCTTGTTCAGGGGGTAAGACTTCTACAATTACGCTATGACTTTAATGAAGAAGATTATTTAGTGGCAACGGTGCCTGCGCAGCACATGTACGGACTGGAAACTACGGTTTTACTACCGATGATGAGTCCTGTATCTGTATACGGCGGCATGCCTTTCTTCCCGGAAGATATTCGCCGGGCACTGTCACTATCCAGTAAAAAGGCGACACTGTTAAGCACCCCCCTGCACCTGCGAGTTTGTGTGCAGGCTGGACTAAGCTGGCCTGAACTGCGTCAGCTAATTTCTGCTACCGCACCATTGAGCAGGGAAGATGCAGGCCGAGCGGAACGTGAGTTTGGTGCAGGTCTGAGAGAGATCTACGGTAGCACCGAATGCGGTGCAATCGCCTCTCGTATCACGGTGGATGAACAAAGATGGACTCTATATGATGACGTGAAACTGATATTTGATGAGGACTGTGTCAGAGTGGCTGCACCTCATTTACCTCACAAGCCAATACTGGCAGACAGGATCGAAGCGCTTGATGATGAGCATTTTCTGATGTATGGACGTACATCAGATATGATAAAGATTGCGGGTAAACGCGTCTCGCTGGCGGATCTGAATCTCAGGCTTAACTCGGTACCAGGGGTAGAAGATGGTGTATTCATACAAACGAAAGTAAAGTCAGAAGATGTTTCACGCCTGTGCGCGGTCATCGTTGCACCTGTGTTGTCTCAGGCTGATGTAATTAAAGCCCTGAGACAGCAGATCGATCCGGTGTTCCTGCCCCGGTCGGTGTTCAAAGTTGATACACTACCCAGGAATGAAACAGGAAAATTACCTCATTCAGAGATAATGAAATTATTGGGGAAATTGATAA
>BDTD01000014.1 GCA_002897635.1 bacterium BMS3Abin11
CCTTCACGACTTCCGATGAATTGCAAAGCTGATATAACGTTTGTTGATGTATCGATACCGATGCTTAAGGAAGCGCAAAATAGATACGCAACTACAGATTACTACATAAACGCCCGTAGTGTAGCACTGCCATTAGCAGCAGAATCTTTTGACTTTGTGTTTTGCAGTCAACTTCTATCACATTTGACTGATGAAGAGTGTATCCGAAGTTTATATGAAATGTTTAGGATCCTGGCACCAGAGGGGGCTCTGCTTGTGGTCGATTCGCATAAACCATCTAGAGGTATAGCCAATTCGAATGAGCAAATTCAAGTTAGGCAAAGCATTGATGGGCGCTGCTGGAGAGTATACAAGAGGTATAGGGCTACAAATTGGTTTAAGGAGAGTTTGCCTATGGAAGTAAACCATTTATACGAAGGCAGATTCTTATTTTCTTTACTCTGGAAGAAATAAACGTACCTATTAGGAATCGACTTCAACTGGTAAGTTGTTCGTTGCAATAGGTCAACTGATAAGGCCTGAAACCTTAGCAGCAATAGTATTTAATATTGCGATCCAGTCAGGTAAACCCATGCGTACTAGCTAATTTACCTGGCAAAGATAGTTAACGACTGATTCTGCCTGCCTTCATAATGAGATTATTTATTTGAATCACCGAGAGTGTGATAGGAAAGGTCTTCTACAAGTGCTGCTACATTCTTTTGTAGTATTTCATGACAGTAATCGGTTCGAATAGTTCTAACTTCATCAGCTTCACAAGCGATGACCCTCTCAAACAGGCGTGTATGATGTCTAAGAATTATATTTCTAGTAAATCGCGGGCCAGAAAGCATATCATTTCGTCTTGCAAGTCTACCATATTGTTTTCTGTGGTTTACTTTGCACTCTATGATAAACAGACGAGCTCGGCTCCTGCGAGCCAATTCTTTTGCCTTACCTCTAAGCAATGTGGTGAGGAATGTTGCGTCTAAAACAATTACAGAGTTATTAAGTTTCAGCAAGTTATCCTCAGCCTGTTGTATTAATTCTTGATAGGTTTGCCTTGTAATTCTTCTTGAGTATCTATTTTTTGGGTTAATTGAGTTTCTTGTAATAACTCTCCTTATTTCATCAGCAACAAGTACTCTAGTACCAACGGCGTTAGCAATCAGTTTTGCTACCGTTGACTTACCACTTCCTGTAGTGCCACACATAATAAAGATTTCTTTCATAATTCTGCACATGCTAAATCTGTTGACCACTGACTCGGAGATGGCTCAATAGACAATAATGCGTATTTATTTGTGAAATTGATGTAATCCTTTTTGCTTTATTTGAATAGACATAATCTCCAACTTAAACATCATGAGTTTCTAAATGGCCTCGTGTCTCGGGCTTAATTGCCCTTCCAATAGTTTGTTGGACTGCAATGAATTTAGAGATGCCTGATATATAGTGTATAGCTGTTGGTGAAGTCCTATCGTATACCAAGTAAATTCGCGCATAAACCATGTCAATATTATCCAACGCAATAACAAGATTACGTTGCTTTTTATATTCGTTGCAGAGTTGATCGAACTCATCTGACAAATTGGCGAGTGCTAATAGCATCAGCATATAAATATATATAAGGCCGCGACGCGGATTGGCGTTGATGCTGTTTAAAGTTGTGAGCTTTGCTCGTTCAAATGAATAAGTGCTATCTTCAGCGGAGTTTATCCCTTCATTTTCCAATAGTTTACACGCAAAAAAGTGATTTATATCGATGAAAAACTTAGGATCTGCGCTATTCATAGAGACTGCACTTTGCATGGCTTTTTCTGCTTTTATTAAAGCTGTTTTTTTATTTCTCCTATCAGGTGAATAACTTACTTCGAAAATCAGTGCGAGCGCTGAAAGGTAGAGAAGTTGACTTGTGGATAACTCGGTATCATCTAGAAGGCGCTTCATTTCTAAATAATCACCCTGGCGCCATAAAATTTCAGCGATTAGCTCAATTGTAGTCGGGTCGTTGTACCAAATACGCTTGCGCTGATCTTCTAAGGTTTGAATGGCTTCATCGTAATTTCCTATTCTCATCAGGGATTTTAGATATAGTTTTCTCGCAGAGTTTGTACGTAAGCCACCGTTATACGCTTTTTTTATCTTTTCTCTCGCATGCGCGAAGTCTCCTTCCTCGTAATAGGAAGAAGCATTCTGAAGATACTTTAAAAGTTTCTTATCGCGACGAGACCGGCAAAATCCACGTACGATAGCGCTTGGTAGGACGGATCCGAGAAAATCGAACGCGTTTGCGAGTGCCAATTTATGTATGCGATCATGTTTGTCTAAATCTGCAAAATCTACTACACCCTTGACAACTAGCCAGCCGACATTTCCTGCCTGTTTTGCTGCGTAAACCATAGAATGTGCTTCCATTTCTATAGCCAACAACTCCCGTTCATCTTCATCGCCAACATTTGGTTCAACATTATTCTTAAAATATTCGAAAATACCCGGCACCTTAATAATCTGGTTTCCTGTTGAAAAAATACCGAGGTGAGCTTTTCCAGGATTATCTTTTATGTTTGTATTTTTAGTGTTTAACAATTGTTTATTGTAACCATCGATTTCAGAAATAAAATCAGCTAGTCGAAAAAAAGATTCATCCATGCCACTTATCGTATTTGTATGTAATCTGTGGTCGAAATGTAGCCGCATTTTTATTTTACTGAGCAGTGGTATGTATTTCTTTACCCAATCGGAGCTAAAAAGTGGCTTCAACTCCAATTTACCGTAGTCATGTCGGACGGTTGAACATGCAATAATTACATCACCTAATTCTATAACCTTATCCTTATCCTTATTCCTGCCCGGGTCGCCTGCACAAATACCTACCATACATATAGCTAATGGATTAATTTTATAAATTGTTTTAGTTGCGAGGTAGGTAGTTGCATCACTACCCATAGAAGGATGAGGGAGTTTATAAATATGGTATCGAAGGATCTTTCCATCAGAGTGTTCTACTTCAAAAACCATATCAGCATCTGTTTGGCCATCAGGGAGCTGGTAAAAGTTTATGTCTGACGACTTCTTCAACTTCTGAGACCATTCTTTTAAAGCGATATATTCATTTTTTACCGCAACAAGAAGTACAATATCCAGCTCATAGTGAATTGTGCCTTTCTTCGTCATTTATATGGAATCCTATTTTGTTATATTTTATTTTGCTCGATTGTACTATTATTATCACGTTAATTTATTAAATATGAGATAAGCATTTTCTCACTCTAATTTTATGAATTACCCAATATCATCCAAAAAGCATTTATTGGTGTAGAATTTTATATGCGGAAATTGAATTAATGGTATGGAATGGTTTTGTTATTAAGTCCGTTTCAGTTCTCCATGAATCGACTATTGTTTTTACTGCGGGGTATCTCGAATCGAAATAGTCGTGGAAGGCTATGACTCCATGATTCTCAAGTAGATTTGAATATAAAACATCGGCGCGGAGTGACTTCTCATCGTGTCCTCCATCAATGAACATAAAGCAGAAGCTCCTACCAAACGTATGCGCAATCTCTTCAAATGCATGTTCTGACCGACTGGAGTATAAAGTTACTTTTTCAGAAAACCCAAGATGCTCGATGTTGAGTTTCCATTCTCTTTCTACTTCACGAAAATCCACTGGGGTTTGATCACCTCGAAGGCTAGCTTGACCGGCGAATGAGTCACAGGTGACTACATGAGTCGCTGTAGAGGAAAGATATGCTGTGGATCTCCCACGAAAACAGCCAATTTCTAAGACAAATCTATTCTTTGCCATTTTTGAGAGCCACAGCCCTTCATCCTGAGATATGTGGCCAGGAATAGAATGTGGAATATTATTATGGGGTGGTTTGTACGTCATCAGGTAGTTCCTAAAATAATGAAGTATGTCGTTTAGAAGGAAATAGAATCAAGGATGTTACTCAGATAATGTGTAGCATGAAGGTTGCCATGTGAGACCTAAATATTTTATCACTTTTCGTGCGCCTAAATTAGAATCATGAGCAACCTGAGTCTATTATATAATTACTGCGTGAAACACCATGAATGTTTAGACCCTACTGTTTATTCAACTAGGCTGCTCAATTGACTTGGTGAGCAACATAATGATTATTTTCCTCCATAATTTTGATAACTAATTTAACTACCAACAGTTGTGGATCATCACTAATTGAATTTGAATACTAGAATATAATTTTTGTAAAAACGATAATGCTAGTTAATCATATCTGCGGGGTTTTTGCGGGAGCTGGTTATGCTCGGTTATGCACAGTGCGGGAGAACAGCAACAGACGCCCACGGAATACATTAATAAAAACAATAAGTTAATAAATCACTTGCTAACTACGAACCAGGCGGTCGGGCGTTCGAATCGCTCCGGGCGCGCCAAATTCAGCAGTAAAAACAAGCGGTTATCGGGTTACCCGGTAGCCGCTTTGCGTTTAAGCATAACCAGTGCCGGACTTTTGCCGGACTTTTCAGCACACACGCTATTTACTGCCTCAATTAACTCCTCCAGTTCAGGGGCAGAGTAGTGCGTCGTAATGTCGCCGTTCTTGTGACCAAGTAACACTTTCCGTGTCTCCATCGGTACACCTGCAGCCCTCAGTCGACGACCGAAGGTGTGCTTCAGGTCGTGAACTCGAACCTGACGCAATCCCACCGAAATTCTGGCACGTTTCCAGGCCCTGTTATTAATAGTGCATATTCCGGTTCAAGTTGAACACCCATTCCGGTCGAAGTTGAACACCTATTCTGGTTTAAGTTGAACGGTCATTCTGGTTTGAAGCTGAACACTTTCTGGTTTTTTCCGGAATAGCTGTTCAACATCCAGGAATGGGTGTTCACGTTCAACCAGAATCTTTTCCAACGCATTGTTTTTTAACTATGTTTGGTATCCTTCCACGTTTTTCGAGGGTCCCATGCCAGCAAAGAGAATCACAATGCGTAAAATTAGAGACGTTTTAAGGCTCCGGCACCATGCCGGGCTGTCAATTCGAGATATCCAATCCAGCACGAAAGTCAGTGTTGGTTCAATTCAAACCCTGCTCGTCAAAGCAAAGGAGATGGATCTATCCTGGCCATTACCAGATAATTTGGATGATGCCCGTCTGGCTAGCCTGTTTTATCCTAATACCCGGGTATCGGAGGCAGGATAAAACAAGCGGGCGAGCTGCTGATCATTCAGCTTCTCTATAGCCACCCAGCTCAGGCCTTCAGCCTGGGCTTTGCTGATGACTTTCTGGATAGCACCCAGACTGATTCTCAGGCTGTCCTTTATTTGCCTCATGCTCAGTCCAGCATGAAGTCGTAGTCGCAATAGCTCGCGTAATTGTCGCATTGATATTCTCTTTGTTGGCATAACCATCCCCGATAGAAATTGGGCAGGTTAGCAGTGAATTATCAATACATGGAAAAGATTCTGGTTGATCGTGAACGGTGATTCTGGTGAAACACGAAAAGTGTTCACGTTCACACCAGAATAGGTGTTCACCATCAATCAGAATAGGTGTTCACGATGCGCCAGAATCACCGTTCACGTTCGACCAGAATATGCAATAGCACAGTAGTTGACAGCCCATAATCAAAACCCCATCGTATCGGCTTACTATTCGAGGCTTTTCTATCTGCTCTGTTTTTTGATTTGCGTTTGTGTTTTCCCAATATTTTTCTCTTTCCATAGGCAGTGCAAGCTAGGAGCGCACGAATTTCATCAAAGGTTTAATATTATGTTTGTCAGCAGCACGAAGGGCAGATACATAGGTCTTTCGAGCTTCACCGGCATCAATGAGGCTTACTTGTCCCCATGTAAAGCGTTCCTGGCCGAGTGATTTTAATAATAAGTCAGTGGCCAACCGTGCATGTCGTCCATTTCCGTTTGGAAAGGGATGAATCTCAACAAGCCGATGATGAAACCTTGATGCTATTTCATCAGGTTCATACGTACTATGTTCGATCCAGTATCGACAATCGTCCAGTAGCAATTGAAGATCATTTGGGATTTTATAGGCTGGTATCCCTATGTTTCGCTCAGTTTGACGAAATTTACCAGCCCATCTCCAAACCCTGCCAAACATCCGTTTGTGTAGGTTAGAAAGGAATTGTTGTTTAAGAACATCACGTTTACGTAGAAATGCCCATTGTTCAGCAGCAAGAATATTTGTTTGTTCTGCTTCATTTAGCTCTCTTCGCAGCGTGATATAAGCAGGAATCAATTCTTCCCGTTCTTCTGCAGTAAGCGGGGTAGCAGCTCCATCCTGCTCAAGCAATGGATCGGTCAATTTTCTTCCTGCCACAGATCAGAACCCGACTTGTTTGTTAGTTGTTCGACTAAACGTTTGAACTGTTCTTTCTCGTCGTCTTTATTCATGCCCTGTGCTTCAAGCGCCATTGTATGACTTACCGTATCCAGCTGTTTTTTAGCAAGCAGGGCAGCGCGCTTCTTAACTACTTCGTCAAGAGAGACTTTAGGAACTAAAGCATAAACTAAGTGGCAATCCAGGGCGTGCGCAGCCCGCTCCAGACTATCCAGAGTGATGGAGGAATTTGCCTCAGCTTTTTCGACAGCAACAGCGCGTGGTTGGCTTACACCCATTCTTTTACCGAGTTGACTGGTCGTCATGCCAAGAGCTTCTCTGATTGCTTTAATCCAGCCTTTCGGAGGGCGTGCGAGGGTACTGGTATCAGAAAGTAAACTTAGTCGCGTATCAAGCTGGCGGCGTGCCATTATTCGTTCTTCCGAGCGCATTTTAAAATAATCCTAATATTATTAAATAATGGTTAGAATATAACATAAACATGATATAAAACAATAAAAATAATAATATATATGTAATAAGTATTGCTTGTATACTAAGGTTGTACCTTTAATTCTGGAGACGAAATCGTGCGGGACTTTTCTCTGCAGCCTCAATCAGGTTCGTTAATTCAGCAACCGAGCTCAAAATTCACACCGGCGGCCCGCAGGCGTCGACCGAAAGTGTGTTTCAGACCGTGAGCCCTAACCTGACGGAGTTCAGCCTAAGAAAGAAATAATCCTGGTTGATTTTCTGCTATAGTCAAGATGATTGCATTTGATATCAATATGAGGTCATTCCATGAGCAGCCAAAGCGTCACTATCAGAACTGAAAGCAACACAGTAGACAAAATCAGCGCCATCGCTAAAGCAATGGATCGTTCCAGAAACTGGGTCATTGAAGACGCGCTCAAGCAGTACATTGATCAGCAAGCCTGGTATATTGAAGGAATACAGCAGGCTCAGGCATCATTGATAGCAGGGAAGGGCATACCTCATGTAGAGGTCATGGAAGAAATCTCTGAACTGATCAATGAACGCATCAAGACCCATGAGAATAAAGAGTGAGGATAAACTGGTCCCCGGAAGCTCGGTCTGATTTACGGGAAATGGTGATATATCTCTCAGACAAGAATCCATACGCAGCTGAAGCACTATACGAGCGCATCGAAACCGCAGCCACCGAACTCACTGATAACCCATATATAGGTCGTCCTGGCAGAGTGCCCGGCACTCGTGAGTTAGTTATCACAAATACCTCTTACATTCTTCCTTACCAGATCAGTCAAGATCGAATAGAAATCTTGCGGATATATCATGGTGCCAGGAAATGGCCAGAACAATTCGATTGAGACCACCATGCGGCACAGGTAAGTTCTGATGACCGTCGCTTAGAGGGGGGGGCAACCAGCAATTGGAAAGTGGGATTGCTTGCGGGACTTTTGCGGGAGCTAGTACTGCCCGGTTATGCCCAGTGCGGGAGTATTGCAACAGACGCCCACGGAATACATTAATAATAACAATAAGTTAAGAATTCACTTGCTAACTACGAACCAGGCGGTCGGGCGTTCGAATCGCTCCGGGCGCGCCAAATATCAAAGGGTTACAGGATTTTATCTTGTAACCCTTTTTCATTTTCCGACAATTTTCCGACAATTTGATAATTTAACCACTGTCATAGTCGGAGTTTGGGAAATACCCCTATCAATGACCTTTTCTAATGTATCTATTAACTCCTGTAACTCTGCAGCAGAGTAATGAGTCGTAATATCTCTATGAGCATGACCCAATAATGCCTTGCGCGTTTCCAGTGCAACTCCTGCTCCTCTGGTAATCCAGGGTCATGACTCTGGAACAACGTGAAGTTGATCGTCAGGCGCGGCTTACCATCAGCCGGGAACTGGGGCATGAGAGAGAAGCCGTGACTTGTGCCTACCTGGGGAGGTGAGAATCCGTTATTTTGTGTAAGCTTGCCGCATTAAGCTCTCAAGCTTGCTCTGGAAAAACTTCTCACTCCAGAGCTTCAGGCTTTGTTTCTCTATTGGTTTCAGAAAGCGCTCAACGTCCAGGGCAGCTTCTTTCCATTCAACCGAGGCAATTTTCTCCGTCAGCGCCTGATGCAACCAATCCATGTTGGCTGTGATGCTTTGATCCTTCCAGGGACCAAACTGACGCAAGGCGGCCTGTAAATGAGGGAGGTTAGGTTTCACCTTGTGCTTCACGTACCAGTTGAAGTCATACCAGTCACGCCCCTTTAGGTAAGGCCGACAAAGCAGGGCATGAACTTTCAGGGCAAAATTGCTAGCTAGATCCTGATGACATACTTCAAAGTCCAGGGGAAAATCAAGATAGGAGTATTCATAACCAGAACCTTTCGGGGGGTTGATGTCAATTTCCAGCTTGATCTTGAGTTTCTGCCCGGTATGACCTCGATAGAAAGAAAGATTCAATTGGTTGCTGATGGATTTATCTTTCAACACCGCTTTTTTCACACTTTGATCCATGCGACTTTTATCCACTACCTCAGTTTGAAGACCAAATTCTTCGAAGCCGTCCTGAAGTTTTGTAAGGTAGCTTCCCCATTCAAAACCAGGGTCTGGTTTCTTCAGGATGAAATCCAGATCCTCGGAAAAACGAGGCAGTTTGTGCAGAATGCGTAAGCTGGTGCCTCCCTGAAATGCGGCTACCTCAAAAAAGCCCGCGCGCCACAGAGAATACAGCGCTACTTCCTGCAGGATCTCTTTGGTTGCCTGTTCCTCTTCCACTGGGTTAGTGGCTTTATAGCTGTCCAGCCGCTGTTGGATTAATTCAATCATTGCCTAACTCCCTGGCTAAAGAATCGAGAAACCGGATGACACGTTTATGCTTGTAAACCAGTTTCAGGGTTCGGATGTCGGCACCCGTTACTTGCCGAAGATACTCGTAATCAATACGCAAACTTTCCTGTAGCCAGTCCATTCCCTGCCATTCGGTCTTTTTTAAGCAGACCAGGTCAAGCAATGCCCGGACAGGCCTGGCCACGAGCATGCTTTGTTCATTGGAGTGCTCGCGATCCACCAGTTCCAGAAAATATCCTGGCCGTGTGGCCAGAGGATGGAATGAAAAATGACCGAATGCCGTATGCTCGTATTCAAGGGACTTTCTCCCTGGCGTCACGCAGGCAGTTGTGTAAACGGCTTCGGGAATCCAGCCATGGTGGGACAGGGCGGTTTCAAAGGACACATAGCTTCCGGGCACAAAGGCCTGGGCCAGCGCAAAGGGATGGATGGGGTAATCTCTAAAGGGCTCGGCCAGCAGATAACTGCCTCGGCGTAGCCGTAGCAGTTCACCGGCTTTGATTGCCCGGTTCACCAGGTGATAGCGGCGCTGTTTGCTACCTTTAATGATCCTCGCCATCAGGGTATCAGTTAGCATCCGGTTGGACAGGTTCAGATCAATTAGCTGTTTCGTTAAAGTTTGCATGGTTGGTATGTAATTAAATTCATTCTAGTATAGAAAATACTAGAAACTTCCACAATATGGAAGTATTCAGCAATAGTTAAACAATAAAAATATTGCTGTAGAGCAACTACAGCATATTTATGCGTGACATTATCGCAAGATTGCTTTACAGGATGCCCAGGAAACTATTGAGATCCGGATCAAAAAACACCGGAGTGGGCGTATCCCACCGGGTATTGAGGTGCTAGCCCTCTGAATCAGAGTGATCCGCGTGCCGGACTTTTGCCGGTCACAGTTCTGCATGGTTATGCACAGTAGTGAAGATTGCAACGGGCATCACCACCAATAAGTTAAATAAAACAAACACTTATACGCTATAGTTAAAGCTACGAACCAGGCGGTCGGGCGTTCGAATCGCTCCGGGCGCGCCATACAATAAAAGGGTTACAGGATTTTGTCTTGTAGCCCTTTTTCATTTTCCGACAGTTTTCCGACAATTTTTTCCTGAAATCGTTTAACTACTGTCATAGTCGGCGTTTGAGCAATGCCCCTGTCAACGATCTTTTCCACTGCAGCCATTAACTCCTGTAATTGCATATTCCGGTTCAACTTGAACCGGAATATGCACGTAAGACTAAAAAGGAGTAAGGAAAATATCTTTCTAGGTACGACCGTACCAAGTTCCTTTGCCTTTTCCATGCTGGTTTAAATGCTTGTCCAAAACAAGCGATTGCAGATGTTTTTTTACCGTATTGCGATTAGCGCCTGTGATTTTAATAATTTGACTAATTGTTAATCGACCATGTTCTTTCGCAAGTTCAAGGATTTTTAAGGACAATTCTGGCAGTGTCGCAACAAGGATTTTCTCTCGCTCAATTTTGACCTGCAAGCGCTGTTTTTGTTTTTTCAGTGCGTGTAGAAAATATATTACCCAGGGTTGCCAATCAGGAGTATCCGTTCGGATCGTGCCTTGTGTATTTCTAAGCGCCTGATAATAACTTTCTTTAGTTTGCTCTATTTCGCTTTCTAGTGAGCTATAGGGTACGTATGAATATCCACTGCGTAAAAGTAATAATGTTGTTAGAACGCGAGATAAACGACCATTGCCATCCTGAAAAGGGTGAATTTCTAAAAATACAACCGTAAAAATTGAAATTATCAGAAGAGGATGTAACTGATGTTCATCCATAGTTATATTTACCCAATCTACAAGCTCCGTCATTAGTCCTGGTGTATCGAATGGCGAAGCAGTTTCAAAGACAATGCCGATTTCATTGCCTTCGGCATCAAAAGCGCTTACATTGTTGGGATTAGTTTTATAACTTCCTCGATGCCGCTCATCCTTACTACTATAGACAAGGAGGTCACGGTGCAATTGTTTAATATGATTCTCAGTAAAAGCAATTTCCTCTGAGTGAGAAAAAATTGTTTCCATTACTCCTGCATATCCAGCTACTTCCTGTTCATCACGAGTATCAAATTTCTTGATTTCAATATTGTTAAGGAGTTGACTGATCTCACTATCTGAAAGCTTGCTGCCCTCGATTCGAGTCGATGAGCCAATGCTTTCAATTGTGGCTACACGACGTAAGGCAGATAGACGTTCTGGAACCAAAGTCCCAAGTGAACGCCATGCACCCTTGAATTCATCCAACTCAGAAATAAGAGAAAGGACTTCAGGTGTGATTTTTAAACTGTTTGTGTTAAAGCTCATACCCATATTAATACCCATAAATACCCATAAATGCAAGAATAAAATATCTAAAAAAGCACCCACAAATACCCAAATAGTGAGTTCAGGATAGTTTCTTTCTGAAATCCTTATATATATATGAAACGTTCGCTTTTATTTATGAATAGCTGTAATTTTTAAATCAGTTATCGTATTTCCAGGGAAATTATTTATGCTTTGTAGCACACATCATTTCCGACATCAGTTGTGCATAATCCGACAAAAGTAGCAACGAGCGTCGTTTTTATCCTATATAAAACAACAAGAAATATTCGCAGGTGTAGCTACGAACCAGTCGATCGGGCGTTCGAATCGCTCCGAGCGCGCCATACAATAAAAGGGTTACAGGATTTTGTCATGTAGCCCTTTTTCATTTTCCGACAGTTTTCCGACAATTTTTTCCTGAAATCGTTTAACTACTGTCATAGTCGGCGTTTGAGCAAAGCCCCTGTCAACGATCTTTTCCACTGCAGCTATTAACTCCTGTAATTCAGCAGCAGAGTAATGTGTCGTAATATCTCCATGAGCATGACCCAATAATGCCTTGCGCGTTTCCAGTGCAACTCCTGCTCCTCTGAGCCTGCGCCCAAAGGTGTGACGAAGATTATGCACACCTTTGAGAATTCCAGTCTCAATTGGCAAGCCAGCCTTCTTCCATGAACGCTTCCATGCACTGGTGTTGGGCTTTCTAACGGGGTTTCCTCGGTACGTGAACACAAAGTCCCGATTTATCCCGCGCCTTGCCTCAATAACCCTACGGGCTACTGAATTCAGCACAACAACACGTTCAGTACTGGTTTTGGTGATAGATTCCGATAAAATGAAAACCGAAACATCCAAATCAGGAATCACAATCTCCCATTCCTGGCGAAGCTGACAGACCTCCTGCTCACGGCAATCCGTATTTACAGCAAATAATGCCGCATCCGCCAAATGCTAGCACTGCTGAAACGACACCAATCGCGTTATTGCTCGATTTTCGAGCTTTACCACGAGAAGCTTCATGATCCACAAAAGGTTTTAACGTTCCATCGTGAATCTGTTCCAGCGTACAGCCGTGCGCCAACACCATCAGGAATGCTTCCGATAAAGCAGCGCCGCCAACGCAGGCAACAAAGTAAGAGCTGCAATCATGTTCAGCAGAAACATGAACGTCAGAAGTATCCCCATATCTACCTGAAATTGAAGATCAGAAAATATCCAGGTAAACACACCTATACCCAGTGTCAGCCCGGTAAACAGAACTGCATTGCCTGTCATATTAAGGGTCTGTTCGTAGGCATCACGAAGAGACAAACCTTTATCCAGTTGTTCGAGCAGTCGATTAAAGATATAGATACCGTAATCGACACCAATACCGACACCCAGGGCAACAACGGGTAGTGTGGATACTTTTAGTCCTATACCCAGAATGGTCATCAGGGCATAGGCCAGTGCGGAGACCAGCCCGAGTGGCAGGACGATACACAGGGTTGCACGCAGTGAGCGAAAAGTGAACAGGCACAGGGTAATAATTGCGCCGTAGACATAAAGTAGCATTGGGAACTGGGCGGCAGCAACGACTTCATTGGTTGCTGCCATGACGCCAACATTGCCACTGGCCAGTTTGAAGTGAACGGCATCATTGGTATTGTTCTTTTCAAACTCTTTTACACCGTTGATGATTCGGGTGATGGTCTTTGCCTCGTGATCAGAGGTGAATATCAGCACAGGCATGGCGCTGCAGTCTTCGTTCAACAAACCTGTTGATGTATCGACAGGTGATACTGCCTGCACAAGTACCTGCTGATTACGGGGTAAAACCTGCCATTTCGGGTTGCCTTCGTTCCACCCGGCATTATACAGCCTGGCTAGCGTTGGCAGGGAAATGACGGATTGGACGCCCTCAATATTCTGCATGTGCCAGTTGAAACGGTCGATCGTGGCCATGATGTCATGATCAATACATCCATTGGCTTTGGTTTCCGCAATGACAGTCAGGATATCTACGCCGATTGAGAATTTGTCAGTGATGATTGCACTGTCAATATTGTAGCGGGAGTCACTGCGCAGTTCAGGCACCCCTTGCTCCAGGTCGCCAATTTGGATTGCTGAACCTTTCCAGAGTCCGGCAACGAGCAATAACAGACTGATGATGATTGTTACTGTAGTCAGTGGGTTAACGGTAAATGAAGATAAGCTGCGCCATAGGGGTTTCAGACGTTCAGTTCGACGGGCAAGCTGCGATTTTAGAGTTTCTGTTGTTTCAGGCAGGTAAGACAGCAATACGGGCAGCAGAAATAGATTGGTAAGAATGATGACGGCGACACCAATACTGGCAGTAATGGCCATCTCCTGGATCATCTCAATTTTGATCAGCAGTATGGTCAAAAAACCTACGGTATCGCTGGCCAGGGCAATGCCACCGGGTATTAGCAGGCGCTGAAAGCTCGATTTTGCCGCCTCTTTAGACGATGCGCCATTTAATATTTCAGAGCGCATCGAGTTAATCATCTGCACTCCGTGACTGACACCGATAGCAAACACCAGGAAGGGAACCAGTATCGACATCGGGTCGATGCCAAACCCTAACAATGGCAGCATACCCAGCTGCCAGCTAACAGCCGTTAACGATGTCAGTAAGGGCAGGGCAGTCAGCCACAGTGACAGAGAGTAGACGTAGACGAGTATGCCGGTGATAACAAAAGCAATGGCAAAGAACATCAGAACATTTTTTGCACCTTCGGTAATATCACCGACCACCTTGGCAAAGCCGATGATATGTATACGTATGTTGGCGGTTTCATATTTTTTTCGGATATCTTCAAGGCGCTTTGCAATGTCCTGATAGTTGATGCGCTTACCGGTAGTTGGATCTATTTCCAGTAAACCTGCCGTGATCATGGCACCGGAGAAATCGTTGGCAACCAGCCTGCCTACCTGACCGGACTTGAGAATGTTTTTTCTTACCTGAACCAGATCCTCTTTGGTACCCTGGAAATCGGCAGGAATGACATTTCCACCGGCGAAGCCGTCTTCAACGACTTCTATAAAACGTACGTTCGGTGTGAACAGGGATCGCACCTGTGAGCGGTCGACCCCCGGGATGAAGAAGACATCATCTGTGATTTTTTTCAGGGTATTGAAGAATTCAGGGGTAAAGATGTCGCCTTTTTTGACAGTGATAGCGATCAGTATCCGATTTGCACCACCAAATTCCGTCTGGTATTTGACGAAGGTTTTCATGTAAGGATGTTCCAGCGGCAGCAGTTTGTTAAACCCTGCATCGACTTTTAGTGCTGTGGCACTCCATAGCATGAATAAAGTGGCGCTAACAAAAAACAGTATAACCAGTGGTCTGAAACGAAAGATCAGACTACTGATACGATTCACCAGGTCAGGTTTTTCACTCACTTCGAATCCCCAGCCTCTATTGTGATGCCTGCGCTGCCGCTCATCACCAGTTGACCGTCTGTGGCCTCAATTATCGAGGTCAGTGTTTTTCTGTCAGCACGCACCCTGAGTGAAAATTTCTTCCCCTGATCGGTGCTGGTAAGAATGTTTCCACCTAGTCCAACAATGCGAATGGTACCGTTCTTTTGTACCAGGGCCGCCATTAAAGAGGCTTCTGTACCTGTTTCGATTTTTTTCCATGTCACGCCTTTGTCCGCTGATCGAAAAAGGTTTCCACGCAGGCCATAGACCAGCATGGTCTGCTGATTGATTCTGGTGATGCCAAAAAATGATCCGGCATAAGGTGAGGGGAGTTCTGTCCAGCTGTAGCCACCATCTATAGAGCGATACAAATGACCCTGTTCGGCGGCGATGAAGAGTTGATTGCCGCTGAGGGAGGTGATGGCATTGAGGTGAAAGTCATCTTTGCTGATTTGCCGACGATCCCAGCTTTTTCCGCCGTCATTAGTGGCTAGAAACAGGCCATAGGCGCCAATGGCAAAACCATTGTTCCGATCTTTGAACCAGACATCGAGTAACGGGTCATCGTACTGTTTATCACGATGTTGAAGAATCCAGCTGTCGCCTCCATCAATGGTGGCTAAAATTACAGCATCAAAGCCTACCGCCCAGCCAACACGTTCATCAATGAAAAAAACAGCGGTAAGTTGACTGCGAGTCGGTACCAGTTTTTGTTGCCAGGTTTTCCCGCTATCATCAGAGGTAAGTACAATCCCTCTCTCACCTACTGCAACGATTCGCGTACCGGCCAGGGTAATGTCCAGCAGTAGAGTGCGGCTGGCAAGTCTGGCAGGCTCTGATTGCTCGTTGGCTGTAACAGGTAGTACCCACAGCAATGAGGCAATCAGGATGCCTGTGATAATAGACTTTGTCTGATAAGGCCAAAACAAAATCAATAGACCTTTCAATTAATAAGAAGAGTCTCTATATGTGTATAAAGCGTTTATCTCAGGCCCTCACGACGCAGTGCAGCAGGCGTAAAGTCCGCTGCTGTCCTTTTCAGGTGGAAGTCGTACATACGGCTTTCATTGTCCAGACCAATGGCCAGATATCGCCCCGCCTGCAGATCGGTATGGACTGCCAGCGTAGTCCATAAGGTTGGCACATCGTAGTAGTTGATCACGAAGCCTTCCGAAACACGCCACAGATTGCCGCGCCGGTCGTATTGATCGACAGCCAGGATCTGCCAGCTATCCTCATCAATGTAGAAGGTGCGGCGGGAATAGATATTACTGGTGCCTTTTTTGAGAGTGGCATCTACGACCCAGACACGGTGCAGTTCATAGCGAGCTAGATCCGGATTGATATGTTTTGGTGTCAGGATGTCTTTGTATTTGACATCACTACTATGTAGTTTGTAATCATTGTAAGGAACAATCATTTCTTTACGGCCAAGCAGTTTCCAGTTATAGCGATCAGGTGCACCGTTGAACATGTCAAACTGGTCGGAAGTACGTAAGCCGTCAGAGGCAGTGCCGGGATTGTCATAGGCGACATTCGGTGCCCGGCGAACGCGTCTTTGACCGGTATTATATGTCCAGGCCATACGTGGTTGTTTGACCTGATTGAGCGTCTCATATACCAGCAGGATAAAACCGGCAAGTCTGGGTGGGGCAATGACCTTCTGCTTAAAATACAGGATGATGTTATTTAGGCCTGCAAAAGTTGCCCCTGGCTTGCTGTAGAGCATGTCGAATTCATCTTCAAATTTGACCAGGGTATATTTACCACTCCTTGTTGGGGCGGCTTGTGCTATCCAGCGGCCTACTATGTCACCGCGGTAACGCAGCAGATGGTTCCAGATGGCTTCGTGTCCATTAGCCGGTATTGGAAACGGGATGCCAATGATGGCATCTTCAACTCCGTTGCCATCTGCGACTAGTTTTGCCCGGGTGGCATTTTTCCGTGTTGCATCATAGATTCTTTGCGGGTAGGAGGCGCTGCGCCGGGTTGGGTAAACATTTATCTTGAAGCTGTCAGGATAGGTTTCGAGCATGGCAAGATGACCCGCGGTCAGCTTGTCTTTGTACTGATCCTTGTTCTGTGCAGTGATGGTATAGAGTATCTTGTCTGACGCATAGGGATCCTGATGATGATCACCGGGTTTGTATTCGGCTGGGGGTGTCGTAATACCACCATCCCATGCGGGAATAGTCCCATCGGCATTGCCAGCTTTGATAGCACCCATTGGGGTTAGATCTTTACCAAGGCGGGCCGCTTCGGTTTCGGATACTGCGGCCTGTGAAGCAGTAAAACCGAGTAATGACAGCGCCAATGTAGTGAGAAGTAGTACGGCTTTAGTGATTTTCATAATGTGTTCTCCAAACTTTCGCGTCATTAGAATGATGTCTTGATATTAAAAGAGACGAAGTCTCTGTCGTTGAGCAGATTGTATCTGCCGGCGCCCATGTAGCGCGTGTAGGCGATATCTGCTGACCAGGTCTGCAGATAGACAGCATTCAGGCCCAACGATAAGGCTTTGCGGCCTTCAATGAAGTTGCCGCCAGGTCCAGGTGTTGTACCAGATACATCATGGGCCCAGGCAATACGTGGATTCAGATTAATAGAGCTGAATGCATTGTCATACCGCCAGCGTGCAAGCAGGCGATAGCCCCATGAGGCGGCCGTGGCAAAGCCTTTTTTTTGTTCAGTGGCAGGCTGAACACCCGCAGCAGTGGCGAATGGGTTGCCTGAGGTGTAGGTGCCCGGGCCTTCGAACCGTAATTCCTGATAACTGGGCATATCGATGACCTGGGTGAAGCCGACTTCGCCGACGACTGCGAGCTGGTTCGCGCCCATGATATTTGAAAATACCTGGGTGACTGTAGATTGGATTTGTGCGACATCCAGCCTTTTGTAACCGGAGATTTCCTGGCCGAAACCAAATGTTCCGAGCTGGTTGATTGCTCCTAAGGCCGGAGATACCGGGGTCAGGGCAGCGAGCAGTAATTCGGTATCATCAATTTGTAATGGCGAGTCGATCTTATAAGTCAGTTCTCCCTGCCAGGATATGCCACTGGTACCAATTTCAGTGTTAAAACTGGTGCCAATTATTTTAATATTTTCTGGATATTCAATAAAATAACGGGCACTGGCAGGGTAGTCACCAGCGAGAGCTCCGGCAATGCTGCCCGTCATCGCACTAATGATAGGCAGACGGCTGTGGTAGTTGACGAAATAGAAGCCAAATTCTGTGGCATTTTCTGTTAGATAATTTATTGCCAGGCCGTATTCACCGCCATTCTTAGCCTCCCGGGTGCTACCTTTTGGGACTGCTGTTCCAGGTAATGCGGGGTTATCGGGATAGCTACCAAACCCCAGAACGACCTTTTCTGCCCCATCACCCGCCAGGTCACTGGTGCTGAAGTAGCTGCCGACCGGATCGATAATGGTTTTTTTCCAGTTGGTCTGGTAGAAGCCCTCCACTGACACTTTATCTGTTGCACCCAGACTCGCCCAGATTCTCGGCACCGGTTTGATGGCTTCGCGTAATTCAGCGCCGGGTACACGCAGGCTGTTTACATTCACAGGGTTGATACTGCTCATGCCGCCCTGGATAAAGGTACTTTCACCCCAGTTGATGACCTGGTTACCAAGACGCACATCAAGCGGTTTGTTGTTTACATCCCAGCTACCCCAGACATAGGCATCAAGTAGTTCACCTTTCTCACCGACCTGGTCTTTAGCGGCCTCACTTAAAGGTGTTCTCGCTGTATCGTTACCCATGACTTCAAAATCATAGAAGTAATAACCTCTGAAGAAGGCACCATAGTTTTTGTACCTGAGCTCGAGTTCCGGTGTGATCTTGAGAACATTGGCGACCAGGCCCTTATCATAGTTCAGGTTACCATCATCACCGTTGACTGAATTGGCTGTGCCGCCATTGGCCTTGCCGATGATTGACTGATCCCGGTCCTGTACACGCCATCGAGCACCGTAGGAGATGGTGGTGTCGAGACTTCCTTGCAGATCACCGCTACTAAAAGTGAATGCCTGTGCAGGGCTTGCCGTAAGCGCAGTCACGGCTATTGATAAAAGCGATAGCCGGGACATTCTGCTGGTCTTGTTGCGTGGAGTATCAGTCATCTTTGTGAGTCTCCTTTGAAGAATGATAGGGAGGTGGATACCCTTTTTATTCTATGGTTTTATGATTTTGTCAGAGTTTGTATTTTTTTTAGGAAAAACTCAACAAGCATTTAGTTATATAGATACCTCTGATTTTTCATCATTGCGAGAAACGTCGTGACGAAGCAATCTCTAAATGCTTGATTATAGTGATATGAGATTGCTGCGCTTTGCGGTCAATGACGTAATTCTACGACTAATATTAGAGATTCCATAGAGCACCTAATGTTGCCGATATCAGGAAAAATAATCTGTCAGCTGCCCAATTTCTTCCTCAATAAGTCATTTACCTGTTTCGGATTTGCCTTGCCGTGGGTAGCCTTCATCACCTGGCCGACAAAGAAACCCAGCAGTTTGCTATTGCCTGCTTTGTACTGTTCGATCTGATTCGGGTTGTTAGCAAGGATCTCATCAATGACTGGTTCGATGGCACTGTTATCCGAGATCTGTTTCAGGCCTCGTTTTTCAATGATTTCATCCGCACTTCCTTCACCGTTCCAGATTGCTTCGAAGACCCCCTTGGCGATTTTTCCAGAAATGGTATTGTCATCTATACGCGCCACCAGCTGGCCGAGCATAGCGGCAGTGACAGGGCTTTCAGTGATACTGACAGCATTTCGATTTAGTCCTGCAGATAACTCCCCATTTACCCAGTTGGCAATCAGTTTTGGCTGTGAGGGCAAAACAGCGACAGCCTGTTCATAATAATCGGCGAGTGGTTTGCTGGTGGTGAGTGTTTCTGCATCATAATCCGACAACCCGTATTCAGAGATGAAGCGTTCACATCTGGCGCTGGGTAATTCAGGTAGTTCAGCTCTGATAGCGTCAATGAACGAATCCTCCAGTACCATCTGCGGCAGATCGGGATCCGGGAAGTAGCGGTAATCATTAGCCTCTTCCTTGCTGCGCATTGATCGGGTCTCATTTTTATCCGAATCATAGAGGCGGGTCTCCTGTACAACCCTGCCGCCTGATTCAAGGATATCAATCTGGCGTTCTACCTCAAATTCAATTGCCTTCTCTACGAAACGGAATGAGTTGATGTTTTTTAATTCAGCACGGGTGCCATACTCTACCTGACCCTTAGGTCGAATAGAAACATTTGCATCGCATCGGAAAGAGCCTTCCTGCATGTTGCCGTCACAGATATCAAGATAACGCACCAGTGAATGTATCGACTTGAGATAGGCAACGGCTTCAGTGGCTGTGCGCATGTCAGGCTCCGAGACAATTTCTATTAGTGGTGTGCCGGCACGGTTGAGATCAATGCCGGTCATGCCATGAAAATCCTGGTGCAGGGACTTGCCGGCATCTTCCTCAAGGTGTGCCCGGGTAATGCCGATGGTCTTTTTATTACCGTTGACATCAATAGTGATAGAGCCTTGACCGACGATGGGCAGCTGCAGCTGAGAAATCTGATAGCCTTTCGGTAGATCTGGATAAAAATAATTTTTGCGGTCAAATATGGATGTCTGATTGATTTTGGCACCTATGGCCAGCCCAAACTTGACGGCCATGCGGGCGGCATCACGATTCATTACCGGTAGCACACCCGGCAGAGCAAGGTCTACCGCACAGGCCTGGGTGTTGGGTTCGGCGCCGTATGCAGTCGCCGCACCGGAGAATATTTTACTTTTTGTTTTAAGCTGGGTGTGGATTTCCAGCCCAATAACGGTTTCCCATTCCATCTTTTTAATATCCTGAACCTTGTTTCATTTTTGTAGCGGCCTAAGCGTATGCCAGTCTGTGACCTGTTGATAGCGATGAGCGACATTAAGCAGTCCGGCTTCATCGAAATACTGACCAATCAGCTGCAGGCCGACAGGGAGATTATCCTTGTCCATCCCCACCGGGATCGAGATGCCCGGCAGTCCGGCGAGATTAACCGAGATGGTATAGATGTCATTCAGGTACATCGCTACCGGGTCATCGCTTTTATCGCCAAAGTGGAAAGCCGTTTCCGGTGCGGTCGGGCCGGCTATGACATCACATTCTTCGAAGGCGCGGGTGAAGTCCTCAGAAATCAGGCGGCGTATTTTTTGTGCCTTGAGATAATAGGCATCGTAGTAGCCGGCAGACAGGGCATAGGTACCGATCATTATGCGACGTTTAACTTCATCACCAAAGCCTTCAGCGCGTGTCCTTTTGTACATGTCCAGCAGGTCATCGTATTCCGCAGTCCGATAGCCGTAACGTGCACCGTCAAAACGGGACAGGTTTGAGGAGGCTTCAGCAGGTGCCAGAACATAGTAGCAGGGCACGGAGAGATGGCTGTTCGGTAAGCTGATTTCTACCAGTTCTGCACCGATTTTTTCATATTCACGCAAAGCATCCATGGTGATGGAGGCAATACCAGGGTCGAGGTCATCATTGAAAAATTCAATCGGCATACCTATTTTCAGACCCTTAAGATCATTTTCAAGAGCTGCAGAAAAATCAGGCACAGCGATGTCTACCGATGTTGAATCCCGTTCATCGAAGCCTGACATGGTTTGCAATAATATTGCGGCATCTGCTGCGCTGTGGGACATCGGTCCAGCCTGATCCAGCGACGATGCAAAAGCGATCATGCCATAGCGTGAAACTCTGCCGTAGCTTGGTTTCAGGCCAGTGAGGCCACAAAAAGAAGCAGGTTGACGTATAGAGCCGCCGGTATCTGTGCCGGTAGCGGCCGGTGCCAGTTGCGCAGCCACTGCCGCAGCAGAGCCACCTGAACTGCCGCCGGGAACATGTTCTTTGTTCCAGGGATTTAATACGGGGCCATAATAAGAGGTTTCATTAGAAGACCCCATGGCGAATTCATCCATATTGGTCTTGCCCAGCGTAACACTGCCTGTCTGGCGGAATTTCCGGATAAGCGTCGCATCGTAAGGGGCGATAAAGTTATCCAGCATCTTTGAGCCACATGAAGTGCGTAGTCCATCAGTACAGAAGATGTCTTTATGTGCCAGCGGTATGCCGGTTAAGGGCAGGGCTTTGCCAGCGCCCAGTAGTTTGTCGGCTTCAGCTGCCTGCTGCAGGCTGCCCTCATGGTCAACAGTGATAAACGCGTTAATATCCTGATGCGCTTCTATACGCCCAAGGAAATGCCGGGTCAGTTCGACACTTGAGAAATCTTTGTTTGCCAGGCCAAGAGCAAGTTCTTGCAGAGATTTTTTGTGCATGGGTAAAAAGTTTTTGCTGTCTATTCCTGGTTAATCTAGGACTTTGGGGACCAGAAACAGCCCGTTTTCACTTGCCGGGGCCAGTTTGATGAATTTTTCACGTTGATTGTTTTCGCTAACAACATCATCGCGCAAGCGGAGTTTAGTATCCCGTGGGTGGGCCATAGCGGCTACTCCGTCAGTATCTACCTCATTCATCTGTTCGACAAGATTCAGAATTCCCGACAGGTTTTTTGTATATGTCTCCAGCTGACCGGGGGCGATGGCGAGGCGGGCAAGGTGGGCAATTTTCTCTACATCATCATTGTTTATTGACATATTTTCTCCACAAGTGGCTAACGACTGTTTTTCCGCTGGCGAAAGGTAGCATAATCATCAATGGTTGAATAGAAATAGCGTCATTGCTAGAGTACAATCCCTGTGGATGTTCACTGATGAAGTCCAATTTTCAGTAATCCTCAAATTTGACAACAATATTTAGAAATACTTAATGTACCTCAGATTAGTTCTGGATATCTTAGGCGCAAGACACGAGTTCATGAATTGATCAGAGGTTCCTTAAATACTAAGTCTGTCCTTTTAACTGGCAGGTGTGTGGTACTGCACCCGGCAGGGTGCTGGAAAGTCTGTCCATATACAATTAGGTAAAACAAAAAAAATGTTTAAGAGACTGTTTGGTTTTTTTTCCCACGATCTGGCTATCGACCTGGGCACAGCAAATACACTTATTTATGTCCGTGACAAGGGCATTGTACTAAACGAACCTTCAGTTGTTGCTATTCGTTATTCCCCGATGGGAGGTCCCTCGGGTAAGTCGGTACTGGCGGTTGGACAGGAAGCCAAGCAGATGCTTGGACGCACTCCGGGTAATATCAAAGCTATTCGGCCTATGAAGGACGGTGTTATCGCAGATTTCTCTGTTACCGAGGTAATGCTCAAGTATTTTATCCGCAATGTACAGGAAGCGCGTTTTTTCAAGCCCAGCCCGCGTATCATTATTAGTGTTCCCTGTGGTTCAACGCAGGTTGAACGGCGCGCTATTAAGGAATCGGCGCTGAGTGCTGGTGCTCGTGAGGTATACTTGATTGAAGAACCGATGGCGGTAGCCATCGGTGCCGGCCTGCCGGTTGCCGACCCTACCGGATCAATGGTTGTAGATATAGGTGGCGGAACCACCGAGGTAGGGATTGTCTCGCTGGGTGGACTTGTCTATTCAGATTCCCTTCGCGTGGCAGGTGACAAGTTTGATGAGGCGATTATCACCTATCTTCGTCGCCAGCACGGAGTGCTGATTGGTGACTCGACAGCTGAAAGAATCAAAAAGGAGATTGGGGCGGCTACTCCAGGATCTGAAATTCTGGAGATGGAGATCAAGGGTAGAGATCTGGCTGAAGGCCTGTCCCGTTCGGTGACATTGACCAGCAAGGGAATATATGATGCTATTGCAGATCCACTGGAGCAGATTTCACAGGCGATTAAAGCCGCACTGGAGCAAACACCGCCGGAGCTTGGTGCTGATATTGCTGAAAAAGGGATGATCCTGGCCGGTGGCGGTGCACTGCTGCGTGATGTTGATCGCCGGTTTATGGAAGAAACGGGTATGCCAGTCGTTATAGCTGAGGACCCTCTGACCTGCGTCGCGCGTGGATGTGGGTATGCACTTGAAGAAATGGACCGTCTTGGTGATGTCTTCGCACAGGAACGGTAGACGACACTTTAGGACTCTTTGAAAAACTTCATAGAAGACACTGTTTTTGCGGAAGATATTCCTGGAATGCTTTTTAACTTTCCTGACATAAGGAACTTCTGAACAAGTCGTGATTGCGATCTTGCCTTCCAAAAATTCCAGTTATTGTGTTGAAAATCTTGCTAACAGTTTGTTATTAGCTGTGATCTTCGCCCTGTATTCGGAGTTTCTGAAAATCAACCTCATCAACCAGACTTACAGAGGTTCCTTTCAGGCCATATAAATGAGAGAGCTTCTTAGACGTCTGGGTGGTGCCGCTCCCGCGACTGTGCGTATCATAGTCCTGATTGCGCTGTCTGTTTCAATGATGCTGATTGATTACCGCACACAACAACTGGAAAGATTGCGAAATATTCTGCAGACCGTTGTCTACCCGATTATGTTTGTTTCGTCTATCCCGCGAGAGGTGATTTACGGGGTCACAGGGTCTATGGAAAAAAGCGAAAATTTGCAGACTAACAATGAATCACTGCGACAGGAAAATCTGCTGCTGCGTAGCCGCCTGAAAAAACTACATTCACTGGAAGCAGACAATCGCCGGCTCAAGCGCCTGCTTGGACAATCGGATCAAATTGCAGAGCGAGTACTACTGGCTGAACTTGTGGAGGTTAGTCTTGAACCTTATACCCAGCAAATTAGCCTTAACAAAGGCAGCCGTGATGATGTTTATGTCGGACAGCCAGTAATAAATGGTGATGGTGTTATCGGCCAGGTCGTTCATACAAGTCAATTTCAGAGTACAGTCACGTTGTTGACGGATCCGAGCAGCGCGGTGCCTGTAATGGTAATGCGAAATGGATTGCGAGGTGTATTGTTCGGCACTGGTGTACGTAACAGGCTCACCATGCCTTATCTGACTGCTGATGCAGACATCCGTGTTGGTGACCTGCTGATCACTTCCGGGATGGGTGGTCGTTTCCCTACCGGTTATCCTGTTGCGACAGTCACCGATGTGGAACAGGAACCTAGCGATGAATTTTTGACTATCAATACACTACCGGTTACACAGCTTGATCATGGGCGAGAGGTATTGCTTATCTGGCCTGAGGTAGCTGAGACCCGAAAAGATAAAGTTTTACAGGAGCTGGTTGATGAATAGCCTGTTAGTACTACTTTCATTTCTCGTGGCGTTGGTACTAAGTAGCCTGCCGTTGCCAGATATAGCGATTGTTTTTCGGCCTGAATGGCTGATGCTGGTGCTGATTTACTGGTGTATGGCAATTCCGGATCGTATTGGTATTTTTACCGGCTGGTTGCTGGGGCTTGTCCTGGATGTAATGTATGGCAGTTTACTGGGGCAAAATGCTGTGGCTTTGGCGATAGTCGCCTATCTGGTAAATACCTTTCATTTGCGTGTACGTGTATTCCCAATATGGCAACAGTCCTTCACTGTGTTCCTGCTGACTATAGTATATCTGACACTAATTGCATGGGTCAGAGGAGTCGCAGGAGGATTTCCCATTACCTGGGCCTACTGGATACCGTCGCTGACCAGTGCATTTGTATGGCCATTTATATATATATTATTAAGAGATCTGCGGCGACAGCGAGTAAGTAGCCGGGAGCTGTAAGCATGTCGGGCTTTGAAATCAAGGACGTATTTCGCGAAACGCGGGTGTTTACCACGCGATCGATTGTGATAGGCATATTAATGCTGGTTTTGATCGGGATCCTGCTGACACGTTTGTTTTATCTGCAGGTGATTGAATACGATCGCTATAGCACTCTATCAAAAAATAATCGAATTAGTGTGGTGCCCAGGCCACCGGTACGCGGGATTATTTTTGACCGTAACGGCATATCGTTGGCACGAAATATTCCATCCTACACCCTTGAAGTCGTACCAGACCAGGTCAGGGATATGGATAGTTTATTGGACGAGCTGGGTAAACTGGTGAGGCTGACGGAATATGATCTCAAATTATTTTATCGTGATGTCAAACGCAAAGCTCGATTTGATAGCATTATCTTACGCAGTCAGCTGACGGATATGGAGGCGGCCCGCTTTGCCGTCAACCGCTATCGTTTTAAAGGAGTAGATCTGCGTGCCAGGCTGGAGCGGAATTATCCAGAAAAGGAAAGTGGTGCACATGTGGTGGGTTATGTCGGACGTATCAGCTCACGTGATCTCGAGAAGATAGACAAGGAGATTTATCGAGGCATCAACTTCCTGGGTAAAACTGGAATTGAGTCTTACTACGAAGACTTGCTACGGGGGCAAATTGGTTTTGACCAGGTTGAAACTAATGCCCATGGCCGTGTGGTGCGAACCATCTCAAGAACGCCATCTGTGCCCGGTAAAAATATTTATCTGACCATCGACAGTAAATTACAGCGTGTAGCAGAACAGGCGCTTGGCGATTACCGTGGTGCAGTGGTAGCCATCAAGCCGGCTACCGGTGAGATACTGGCTTTTGCCAGCACGCCATCCTATGATCCCAATGCTTTTATAAATGGAATCAGTACGGCAGACTATGCGGCTCTGCGCGATTCACCCGATACGCCATTGTTGAACCGTGCCCTGCGGGGGCGATACCCACCGGGATCAACAATCAAGCCATTTATGGGGCTGATCGCCCTGAAGTCGGGGATAAGTCCAGTGAAAAAAACTTTTTGTCCAGGATATTATACGTTGACCAAAGGTGGTCGCAAGTTTCGTGACTGGAAGCGCGGTGGCCATGGACTGGTTGATCTACATGATGCAATTGTCCAGTCCTGCGATGTTTACTTCTATGACCTGGCACATCGGCTAGGCATCGATTACATACATCATAACCTGGCATTGTTTGGTTTCGGCACTAAAACCGGAATCGATCTGAACGGTGAATCCAGGGCACTTTTACCGTCCAGGGAGTGGAAACGGGCCACCAGGAACCAGGCGTGGTTCCCCGGTGAAACCATTATTGCCGGTATCGGACAGGGTTATGTCCTGGTAACACCACTACAACTGGCTTCTGCAACCTCGGCACTGGCCAATAATGGAATACGTATGAAACCGCATTTGTTACTGGCTGAAGAAGACCCATTGTCTGGCCAGAGGAAGCTGAATAAACCGGTAAAATTGAACGACAAAATCTGGCGCGATGAAGATCTTGCCGTAATTAAGCAGGCAATGATTGGTGTCACTAACTCACCGGCCGGTACAGCCAGGCGAGTAGGTGCCGGTAGTCCGTACAAGATAGCGGGTAAAACTGGTACAGCACAAGTGATCGGTATCAAGCAAAATGAGCGATACAAGGAATCAGAAATAGCCCTGAGAAATAGAGACCATGCACTTTTTATTGCTTATGCCCCTGCTGAAAAACCTGAAATAGCCATTGCTGTAATTGCAGAAAATGGTAGCCATGGGGGATCAACTGCCGGACCTATGGCGCGTAAAGTAATGGATTTTTATCTTATTGATAAAAAACTGCAGCAGGAGGGGCCGTCATGAATGAAAATAAAGGTTTTTCCATTGACTGGGCATTACTTACTGGCTTGCTCAGTCTTTCTGTGATCAGTCTGTTTGTACTCTACAGTGCAGGTGACCAGAGTTCTGATATGTTGATACGACAGTCGATACGTATTGTCCTGTCATTTGCCGTCCTGTTTTTAGTTGCGCGTATCACGCCAGAACAGTTTTTACGCTGGACGCCATATTTATACGGTATTGGACTGATTCTATTAATAGTTGTGCTCGGTGCCGGGGTGATTGGTAAAGGAGCGCAACGCTGGATAGATCTGGGCTTTGTACGATTCCAGCCGGCAGAGATGATGAAACTTGCTGTGCCGATGATGGTAGCCTGGGTGATGGTTAAAAAGCCATTGCCGGCATCACTTCCTACTGTGATTCTCGGTTTTGTCATTGTCATCATACCTGTCATTCTTGTTATTAGACAACCGGATCTCGGTACTGCAATTCTGATTGCCGGCTCAGGTCTGGTGGTGATCTTTCTTGCCGGTATGTCCTGGCAGATTATCACTGTACTTGTTGCAGTAATGGCGGCTGCAGCACCCCTGGGCTGGTATATGATTCGTGACTATCAACGCCAGCGTATTTTGACCCTGTTTGATCCCTGGTCGGATCCATTGGGGGCAGGCTACCACACCATCCAGTCCGCGATTGCTGTGGGTTCAGGTGGTTTGTATGGTAAGGGTTGGTTAAACGGCAGTCAGTCACAGCTGGATTTCATCCCTGAGCGATCGACAGATTTTATTTTTGCTGTATTTTCTGAGGAATTTGGTTTTATGGGTTCGCTGATACTATTACTGGTGTATCTGTTTGTGGTTAGCAGAAGTCTGTATATTGCAATAGAAGCCAAAGACACTTATACACGGCTACTGTGCGGCTCACTGGCAGTCACCTTTGCTATCTACGTATTTGTTAATATAGGAATGGTGACCGGTATATTACCGATAGTCGGCGTACCATTGCCCCTGATAAGTTATGGTGGTACGTCAATGGTATCGCTAATGGCTGGTTTTGGTATTCTGATGTCCGCTTATTCTAACCGCTGGTTTATGCGTTAATGAAAAAATTCCATAAAACTCTTACGTGTATTCTGTTCAGTCTTATGTTCTTTAGTCTGTCCGCATTTTCCTTGCAGACCAGCAACTACAAACAGCTCGATAAGATGTTCGACGAGGTCGCCAGTAAAACAGCTTATAGTGTGACAGATCTTGAGGTACTGTTTCAGAAAGTTGAAATACAGCCGCGCATTATTGAGATTATGGATAGACCGGCAGAGTCCATGCCCTGGTACCAGTATCGTAAGATATTTCTGACCGAAAAGAACATTAGCAAGGGTGCTGAGTACTGGATAAAGCATGCTGATACACTCGCTCGGGCAGAGAAAGAATTTGGTGTGCCGCCTGAAATAATTGTAGCCACACTGGGGGTGGAGACACGTTATGGTACAAATACCGGTGGTTTCCGTGTTATCGATGCGCTTTCTACCCTGGGGCTGGAATATCCCCGCCGTGGTAAATATTTTACAAAGGAACTGAAAAATTTTCTTTTGCTAAGCGATGAGAACAAGCTGGATCCATTAGCGGTGACCGGTTCCTATGCGGGTGCCATTGGCCTGCCTCAGTTCATGCCCAGCAGCTATAGAGCCTACGCTGTTGATTTCAATGGCGATGGATACAGTGACCTTGTCAACAGTGCTGAGGATGCGATTGGCAGTATTGCAAGCTATTATAATGAACATGGCTGGAAACCCGGCCAACCTGTTTCCTGGGCAACCAAAGATGTAAGCAGCAAGGCCAAAGAAATGGTGGTAAAAAAGCGTAAAACTGATCGGGTATTGAGCGATTTGCTGCGGAAAGGTTTTGTATTACAGGAGCAGCTTGATCCAGAGACCCGGGTGGGTCTGATAAAACTGGAAGGTAAAAAGGGTCCGGAATACCGTGTGGCATTTGATAATTTCTTTGTCATTACACGCTACAACACTTCCGAGCTCTATGCGACGGCAGTTCAGCTGTTAGGTGAAGAAATAAAGTCACGTGTTCTGGCATCTAAATGAAGTGGAAGTTTGCAATATGCTGCTTGCTGATACTGTTGCTTGCCGGCTGTGGTTCATCCGGCAAGAAAAAAACCGGAGGCGGTTATTATCTGGATGATGGCCCACCAAAATCTACTTTAGACCTGGCAAAAGTAAAGGATGCTGTTCCGCATACAGAGCCATTGAGTGCAACGGGCAATAAACCCTACGTCGTTTTTGGCAAGCGTTATCTGCCATTGAAAAGCAGTAATGGATTCAGACAGAAAGGGACGGCATCCTGGTACGGTAAAAAATTTCATGGCAAGCGGACTTCAAGCGGCGAAGCCTATGATATGTACAAAATGACAGCTGCGCATACTATTCTGCCTCTACCCAGCTATGCCCGGGTGACGAATCTGAAAAATGGTCGCAGTGTGGTTGTCAGAGTCAATGACCGCGGTCCATTTAAGCATGATCGGGTGATGGATCTTTCGTATGTCGCAGCACTGAAACTGGGCGTGGTTAAATCAGGAACTGCAGATGTTGAAATTGTTGCAATAAGCGAAGATTCATCCACCAGCGCAGCTCGGGCCATAGAAACCCGGAAAACCGCTTCTGGTGAATCGCTAATGTTTATACAGCTTGGAGCTTTCAGTAATCAGGATGCAGCTTACAGCCTTCAAAAACGTCTTCGTGAAGCTGGTTATCATGGCGTGAAAGTGAGCAGCTTTACACAAAGCCAGATTGAGCTATATAGAGTAAGAATTGGCCCTTTACTACAGTCAGTTGATGCTGACTTTATGCTGGGTGACCTGCAGCATGCAGGTTATCCGGAAGCACACTACATTATAGAAAAAACTGAAAAGGAAGATATCAAAGAATGAACAAACATCCAGTTATTTTGGGCGCGATTCTACTTATGGCATCCTTTATGTCATTTGCAAAAGATCAGCAGGCAGTCACGAACATAAATGTGGTGCCACCCATTATCGAAGGAAAATCCTGGCTGCTTATTGATAATGACAGTGGAGCGGTCTTAAGTGCTGGCAATCCTGATATGCAGATTGAGCCTGCCAGTCTGACAAAGCTGATGACTGCTTATATTGTGTTCAGAGAGCTGGCTGAAGGCCGTCAAAGCCTCAATGACATGGTTTTTGTCAGCGAAAAAGCATGGCGTATGAAAGGCTCGCGTATGTTCATTAAGGTCAACTCCAGGGTGAGGATGGAAGATCTGATTAAAGGCATGATCATTCAGTCAGGCAATGATGCGACTGTGGCGCTGGCAGAGCGTATTGCCGGCACAGAAGAATCCTTCGTTGCTCTTATGAATAAAGTTGCCGCCGACCTGGGCATGAAGGGCACACATTTCGTCAATAGTTCAGGAATGCCGGATGAGGGACATCTAACGACAGCGGTCGACCTTGCAATACTCACAAGGGCATTGATCAATCAGTACCCTGAATACTACAAGTACTATTCTGTCAAAGAATTTACCTGGAATAAAATCACACAGGGTAACCGCAATCTATTGTTGTACCGTGATCCAACTGTAGATGGTGTCAAAACAGGTCATACTAAATCAGCAGGGTATAGCCTGATTGGTTCTGCTGAACGAGAGGGCATGAGGTTGATAGCCATTGTCACTGGCACGGACAGTAAACTGAAACGTGCTGAGATGGTACAAAATTTGCTGAATTTTGGTTTCAGGAACTATATTACTAAGAAAGTTTATCCAGCAGGTAAAAAGATCCGCAATATCGACGTCTACAAAGCGGCGAGCAACACTGTATCTGTAGAATCAGCTGACAGTATTTACCTGACAGTTCCGAGGCGGGGTGGTGCCGAGATTAAACAAACTGTGACGGTTCCTGCTTATGTTATTGCCCCGGTTAACCGTGGACAGGTGCTGGGGGATATCGAATTCAGCATGCAGGGCACCTCACTGGGGAAATACCCGCTAACAGCAGTCGCAGAGATACCGGAAGGGGGCATAGTTGATCAAATGATCGGCACAGTTATGCTCTGGGTTGCAGATTTTTAAGAAAGGTGCTCTTAAGATAATGGCAGTAGAGGAAGTATATTTAAATGGCAAATACCTGCCAGCAACAGATGCCTCGGTTTCTATTTTTGATCGCGGTTTCATTTTTGGTGATGGGGTCTATGAAGTTATCCCCGTTTATGGAGGCAGGCTATTTCGCTTACAGCAGCACCTTGATCGTCTGCGTTATTCTCTCGGTGAAATTCGCCTGCCTGCACCTTTAAGTGATGAGGCAATCACATTGATGTTTGAGCATCTGCTCAATGACAGAATTGATGATGCGTCTATTTATTTGCAAATCACACGGGGCAGTGCTCCCCGTAATCATGCCTTTCCCGATAACATAACACCGACAGTACTCGCCTATGTACAGGATTTAGACTATCCGAACCAGGCTTACCGTGAAGCTGGGATCCATGCCGTGAGTTTTCCAGATCAGCGTTGGCAGCGTTGTGATATCAAATCAGTTTCACTGCTGGCAAATGTGCTAGCACGACAGTTTGCCCATGAGCATGATGCCGCTGAAGCAGTTCTTTTTCGTGATTGTAAACTGACAGAAGGTGCGGCGAGTACCTTATTTGTTGTGCTTAATGGACAACTGCTGACGCCTTCCTCCGGACACAGCATCTTGCCGGGTATTACCCGCGATCTGGTGCTTGAACTTGCCTGTAACCACGGTTTGCAATGCCAGCAGACTGATATTTCGGAGAAGCAGGTTAAACAGGCAGATGAACTTTGGCTTAGTAGTTCGACAAAAGAAATACTACCAATCGTAAAACTGGATGGGAACCCTGTAGGCGAAGGTAAACCTGGCCCGCATTACCATCAGATTATTAAACTTTATGATGAGTTTAAACTGAGGTTCAGAAATGGTGAGGTTTCGTGATTTAATAACTTGTCTGAATTTGTTTTGAAATTCTTAGGTCCGCAGAGATACGCAGAAGTTTTTGTTCTATCAATATTTCCTCTGCGTCCTTGCAGTTAGCAAACATTTTGGTGGAATCATTATGACAGATGAAAAAGACAAAGAACCAGGGAACCTTTCTTTTCCCTGCACCATCGGTATCAAGGCGATGGGGCGTCAGGCAGACGATTTTGAAGATAAAGTCAAAGAAATTGTGGCCAGTCATACCGAGGCGGGTGCTATCGTTGAAGTGAGGTGCAGAGAAAGTAATAGTGGTAATTTTCATTCGGTTACCTGTGAGGTCCGGCTGCATAGCAGGGAGCAGATGGAAGCGATCTATCAAACCATGCATGATCATCCCGATATATTAATAACATTGTGATTGTTTAGAAAGAATCGATGGCTATCAGTGATACATCTACGCGACTGATAGTCCGCCAATTTGATGCCCCACAGAACTACCTGGTCAGCTGGCAATGGATGAAGGAATTTACTCGTAGCCGGACGAAAGAATCAGGCGATGAAATCTGGCTGCTTGAACATGAACCGGTGTTTACACAGGGGATCAGGGAGAGGGCAGAAGATATTATTGACAGTGGTGATATCCCTGTCGTGAAAAGCGACCGCGGGGGCCTGGTCACCTACCACGGGCCGGGCCAGATGGTTGCATACGTTTTGCTGGATCTGCGTAGATCAGGAACAGGTCTTAAAGTATTGGTAAATACTCTGGAGCAGGTAGGCATTGACGTTTTGTTGGCTCAGGGTATTGATGCGGCGCGAAAAAAAAATGCGCCGGGTATCTACGTTGATGGCCGCAAGATTGCTTCACTCGGCCTGCGTGTCATGCACGGTTGTACCTATCATGGACTGAGTCTCAATGTGGACATGGATCTATCACCTTTTGATCGTATCGTTCCATGTGGCCTCAGTGGGATACAAATGACCGATATGAAGGAGCTAGGAGTTAACACCAGTCTCAATCAAATAGGCAGAGACTTTGTGCAGGAGTTGTCGAATGCTCTGGGATATAATCCTGAATTTATAGGACTACCCGTATAATGGCGTCATATGACAGAGAGAAAAAAAGTGACCAGCAAACAAACGGGTAGTTTGATGGCGCCTTTGCCGGCAGGAGCCGAGAAGGGTCAGGCGAAGACTGCGCGCATTCCGGTAAAAATTGAGCCAACAAAAGAATTTCTTCGTAAGCCTGCCTGGATTCGTGTAAAGGCCCCCGTTACGCCCGAGGTTGTTCGTTTGAAAAAGGCCCTGCGCCAACAGAGCCTGCATACCGTTTGCGAAGAGGCAAATTGCCCCAATCTCGGCGAGTGTTTCAGCAAAGGCACGGCTACCTTTATGATACTCGGTAATGTCTGTACCCGGCGCTGCCCATTTTGTGATGTGGCGCACGGCAGGCCTGATCCTGTCGATATAAATGAGCCGCAAAGCCTGGCCAGGACTATCGCCTCAATGAAGTTGCGCCACGTGGTTATTACCTCGGTAGATCGTGATGACCTCAGAGATGGTGGATCCGGCCACTATGTAGACTGTATTGAAGCAATACGGGATAAATCACCAGAAACCCGGGTTGAAGTACTGGTACCGGATTTTCGTGGCCGGATGGAAATAGCACTGGATATTTTATCAAAATCCCCACCCGACGTAATGAACCATAATCTGGAGACAGTGCCGAGACTGTATCGGCAGGTCAGACCTGGGGCAGATTACGCCTGGTCACTGAAATTGTTAAAAGAATTTAGACTTGCCCATCCTTCAGTGCCGACCAAATCAGGACTGATGCTGGGTGTTGGGGAGATCTTTGATGAAGTTGTCGAGGTAATGCGTGACCTGCGCGCGCATGGCTGTGACATGCTGACCATTGGTCAATACCTACAGCCGTCTCGTTATCATCTACCGGTGAGTCGCTATGTAGATCCGGCAGAATTTGAACAATACCGTGAACTAGGCGAAGAAATGGGCTTTTCCAATGTCGCCAGTGGGCCTCTGGTTCGGTCATCCTATCATGCGGATTTACAGGCGGATGGAGTTAGCGTTACCTGAGGTTTTTTTGTGCTGGCGCACGGCTTGGGTTTCTTTTTTATTCGTTTTCTTGAATTTAACCGTGTTTTTCGCCCTTTATGGACGAGTTACTTTTACTTTGCTTGCTCAAAGAAAAGTAACCAAAAGAAAGAGCACCCGCATGCTTGCCCTTCGGGTTCCCTGCGAGGCTCGGATAAGCTGGCGGGGTGTGAACTCGGGCTACGCCCTCAGACAGGCACACCCCGAAACCCCAGCTCATCCTGCGCTTCTCGGCAAGCCTGAACGGGATTATAAGTTCAACATCAAATTCAACATTGTAGAAGCGGCGTCCCGGCGCTACAGGGCTAGATCCTTCAACTAAAAAGGAGAATGGAAGGTCAAAATCGGTGGCCTGAATTGGCAGCTATCGACCCATAGCCGTCTCTCAAGAATTTATGTAATTAGCCATGAGGATCAAAAAAGCAGACATTTATCTGTTACCTGTTAAGATTGCCTCTCTTGTAGTCATTATTGTAATATCTGCCTGCTGACTATAAAGGGAAGCGCCTCTAAACTAGTCAATCGAACTTGACAAAATCCGGTTTTTGTAGTTCTATGGAGTGTAACTTGTTGATTAAACACCTATTTTAGGTGCTGTAACTAATAATGAAATCCGCAGTTATTAAAGATATGGCTCAAAAACCTTACGACAGCCCACCGATCACCGAAGCAGTTATCGAAATACGTTTTGATTCGTCTATCAATGAAAAGGCTCTCGCTAAAACTGTAAAAGCGTTTACCAAGTATTATCCGGAGCTTAAACCTATCGATCAGTATGAATTTGAGGTAGCAGTAAGAAACGGAGTACCAAAGACTAACACAAAGATAGTACGAGAATTTAAGCTTACGTCCCCAGATATGACGGAAGTTATTGTTATAAAAAAATCGGCTTTTGTACTGTCACAACTGGCTCCATATAAAAGTTGGGAGGATTTTATCGTTCGATTTGAGCGCGACTGGAATCTTCATAAAAAAATAGTAGGTCGGAAAAATATCGTGCGAATAGGTGTTCGGTTTATTAATAGAATTGATATTCCAAGGAAAGGAAATAGCTTAGTTAATGAATACGAGTATCTGAATATTTATCCAAAACAACCAGAAGAAATAGGGCCGTTTATAAGTTATGCAGTGCAGACTCAAATGTTTTTGCCAGAACTTGATTCATTTTTGAAACTCAATTCTGCTGTCGTACCATCACCATTAATAGACAATACATCAATAGTTTTTGATCAAGACATCAGTAGAGAATCAGAACTGCCACAAAATACAGAAGATATACTAGCGCATTTAAACGAAGTGCGGGGCGAAAAAAATAGAGTTTTTGAACTATGCATGACGGATAAAGCAAGAGAGTTGTTCAGAAAATGAGTGCCAAAAATATATCAATAGAGTTTAAAAAAGGTTACATAGACTCTGCTGTTAGCGAGGAGACTTTGGAAGTTCGCCGCCACATTGACAATTTAGTTGTTAGCTCTAGTTCGAGTCTTTCAAATGTTTCTGCGGAATCTAACAACACTAAATTACTATTGAAACCAACCATAGAAGAAGTGCTTTTCGATGCTCGTGCGGACATTAAGGTGCTGACATCTACCTTGTCGATGCATCTAGACGATGCATTTAGAAAGAGCTTATTCGAACAGGTCGACCTGATTCATGATCCCGATGATTGGGACGAAACCGATTCCCCAATTAATAGTGATGCTTTCAAGAGTTTTATTAGGTGGTACATATTAAGCTCACCGGGCGTTAAACCTGGATATGGATTAAGCTCTACTGGAAACATTATCGCCATGTGGTTTGATAACAAAGATAAATTACTTATCGAATTTTTCCCATACGATAAAGCCCGCTGGCTAGTTTCAAAAGTTGTGGATGATGAATTTGAACGAGCTTCGGGGACTACGAAAATATCGCGTTTGTTCGATGTTCTAGCACCGTACTCACCAAATGATTTTTTCTGGCAAAAGGAGTAGGTTTTGGGGATTCCTGACGATAATCATGTAATGCGACATATCCCGCAAAAAAAATTACTCAGAGATGGAGACGGGAATATTTTGGGAATATCGCCCTACGCTTTTGAGGTAAGAGAGGAAGATCGAAATCGGTTATCAACAAACTGGTTGGAATATTTTGAAGGGTCTAACCATATTGAAAACGTAGAGTCGACGGTTCAA
This sequence comes from bacterium BMS3Abin11, assembly GCA_002897635.1. NCBI lineage: Bacteria > bacterium BMS3Abin11. Next base: position 36,625 of record BDTD01000014.1, read on the forward strand.
GCTATGAGAGATATTCCACGTAGACCGATTAAGAAGACCGCCAATTGCGGATTTGGGGTAGGAAACGTCTTAAAAATTAAAGACATTTGTTCTGCTCATGGGATAAAAAAACCTGACGTAGTTCGCAGTCCATCAAAAGACAATAAATCACATTCTCGAATTCTTAGAGTTCCCCAAGATCATATGGATTTATACACTGCCTTAGCCGATGAAGCATTTTTAGAACTCCATATGAACGAAGATATTCCCTAATACTATATAAGGGACAGACCACGATTACCCCAAAATTTGATTTAGTTTATTCAAAGATGGAAAAGGGGGCGCTACCCTTTTGATTCACTCCAAATGAATCAGATTTTACATCGATTTAGAATGTCCACT